>JASHQL010000047.1 GCA_030039155.1 Streptosporangiaceae bacterium
GGCGTCACCGCGGTTCAGGTAGCGCTGCAGTGGCTGCTGCAGCTCGCGCCGAACGTGCTGCTGATCCCCGGCACCGGCTCGGTCGCGCACCTGCAGCAGAACCTTGCCGCCGAGCACATCACCCTGGACGAGCAGGCACTGGGTGACCTGGAAGGCAGTCCTCAGCGTGATTCGGCCTGGAACGCAGCCGAGAACAGGTAGGCGGTGGCCAGGCTCCGGTAGGGCCGCCAGTTCTCGGCGATCGCCAGCACCTCGTCCTGGGTCGGCAGGTGATCGAGCCGGTACGCCAGCCTGACGGCCTTGCGGAGGGCGAGGTCGCCCGGCAGGACGACGTCCTCGCGGCCGAGCGCGATGATGAGGGCGCCTTGCGCCGTCCACGGGCCGATGCCGGGGACCCGGGTGAGTTCCGCGATCAGCTCCTCGTCTGGCAGTGTCGCCAGCACGTTCGCGTCGAGCCGTCCGTCCAGCAACCTTTCCGCCAGGTCACGGACCGAGCCGATCTTCCGCCAGGACAGCCCGGCATCGCGAAACGTGGCCGGGTCGGCGTCGAGCACCTCGGCGGCCGACGGGAGACGGCCGCCGAATCGTGCCTCAATGCGGCCGAGGATCCGCCGGGTCGCGACGACCGATAGCTGCTGGCCGGCGATCTGGAACAGCAGCGCGCCGAACAGGTCCATCGGCGGCAGCTCGGTCATCCACCGCCGCGGGTCGAAATCTGGCCGGTCGGCTATCAGCCTGGCGAGCACCGGGTCGGCATCCCGCAGATGCTGGCGCGCCGGCTCGAGCAGCTCGGCCTGGCCGGACCCGGCAGGCACCGGCAGGTCCTGGCTACCGCGCGCCTGCGCCGGGCCGGCGTGCCCCAGCGGCGCCGGCCCGGCGTTCCCTGAGCGCCCTACTCCCACCTGAAGAACCGCCTGGCCAGGAAGCCGAACACCAGCGCGTAGCCGGCCATCACCAGCAGCGGCTGGGTCGCCGGGAAGCCGGTCAGCATCGAGGTCTGCAGCGCGCCGTCGGCGGCACCGAGCGGGGTGAAGTTGCTGATGTCAAGCAGCCAGTGCGGCATCAGCGCCCGTGGCAGCCAGAGCCCGGCGAAGAAGATCATCGGGAAGAACGCGATCCTGCCGATGATGCTCGCCGCGTTCGCGGTCTTGGCTACCGCGGCGACCAGCAGCCCGATCGGGAACAGCCCGGCGACGCACAGCGCGAGCGACAGCAGCATGCCGCCGATGCTGACCGGAGCGGGAGTGCCGAACGCCGTGATGCTGACGGTGAACAGGATGACCAGCGCGACCACGGCCACGCCGAGCTGGACCACGCCCTGCGAGGCGAGCAGCCACGACCTGGGCACCGGGGTAGTCGACAGCCGGCGCAGCACGCCAAGCTCGCGGTAGGAGGCCAGCGGCATCGGCAGCCCGAGCAGCGCGATCATCGCCAGCGCGAACATGGCGAGGGTCGGCACGTACGCGTCGTAGATGTCGAAGCCGCCGAAGCCAGCCACGATCTCGTGGAAGGCCGGAAGCTCACCGAAGATGACCATCAGCAGCACCGGGATGCCGAACCCGGCGATCAGGGCGCCGGGCCGCCGGTAGGCCAGCCTGACGTCATTGTGGACGATCTTGCCGAAGGCGATGCGCCACCGGCGGGACGGTAGCCGCAGGTGCGAGACCAGCCCGCGGGAGGACGACCCCCCCGGACCTCCCCGCGTCGCAAGGGCAGTCATGACGTTGCTCCTTCCGGGTCTGAGTGCCTTCCGGTGAGCTTCACGAAGGCGTCCTCGAGGTTGCTGGCCACGAGCTCGACGTCGTGGGCGGTGACGCCGGCCGCGGCCAGCGTGAGTATGACCGCGTTCACCAGGTCGCCGGACCCGTCGACCTCGACGTGCTGGCCGTCATGCCGCACGTTCGTAACCTCGGGCAGGCCGGTGAGCAGGCTGTCGTCGAAGTGGTCAGAGGGCACGAACCTGACCACCTTGCTGCCCCTGGCACGGGCGGCCAGCCGGGCCGGGGTGTCCAGCGCCACGACGCGGCCGGCGTCGATCAGCGCGACCCGGTCGCAGAGCCGCTCGGCTTCCTCCATGAAGTGGGTGACCAGCACGACCGTGACGCCGCGGTCGCGCATGCCCCTGATCAGGTCCCAGGCGTCGCGCCTGGCCTGCGGGTCGAGCCCGGTGGTCATCTCGTCAAGCACGGCGACCTTCGGGTTGCCGACGAGCGCCAGCGCGACCGACAGCCGCTGCCGCTGGCCGCCGGACAGCGTCTTGTAGAAGCTGCCCATCTTGTCGGTCAGCCCGAGCACGTCGGCCAGCTCGCCGACATCGGCAGGCTGGCGGTAGAACGACTGGTACATGTCCAGGATCTCCCTGACCTTGAGCTGGTCAGGGAGCGCTCCGGACTGGAGCTGCACGCCGACGATCTCGTGCACCTCCGCCGCCTGGGTCCGCGGGTCGAAGCCCATCAGCCTGACCGTGCCAGAGTCCGGCGTCCGCAGGCCGATCGCGCACTCGACCGTGGTGGTCTTGCCTGCCCCGTTCGGGCCGAGGATGCCGAAGATCTCGCCCTCGGCGACGGTGAACGAGACATCGTCCACCGCGGTCAGCGTGCCGTAGGTCTTGTGCAGGTGCGAGATCTCGACGGCAGCCTGGCTCATGCCGGGCTCCGCCGCGGCTGCCGCTGGCGCTGCACTGCCGGAACGGGTCACGCTGTTCTCCATATCCTGTGCGGGCGCGTTCACCATGACTTCCTCCAGGTCCGCGCGGCCGGCCGAGATCCGCCGCCTCCGACACGCCCCGCGGTGTTTGCTCTCTTAAACTGATATCACTATGATAAGCACGTGGTATCAAGGGGTGTCAACTGAGGGAGATTGCGATGAGCGTGCAAGATCAGGCAGCCGGCGGCCAGCCGACCGCGGCGCCCATGGTGGAGCGACCCGCATGGTCACTGCCGGGCATCAAGATGCTGGTGACCGGCATCGTGGTGCTGCTGGCGGGCATCGGGATCCTGATTTACGGCGTGGTCAGCAAGGGCGCGGTCGGCGTCACCCTGGCCGTGATCGGCGTGCTGTTGATCCTGCTGGCGCATTTCCTGTTCCGCGGCCTCACCTCGGTGGTGGCCGGAGAGGGACGGGCGGTCCAGCTGTTCGGCAACTACCGCGGCACCGTCAGGAAGACCGGCCTGCAGTACGTGAACCCGTTCGCGGTGAAGCGGGCGATCTCGGTGCGGTACCGCAACCACGAGACATCCGTCGCGAAGGTCAACGACGCCGACGGCAACCCGATCGACATCGCCGCGGTCGTGGTGTGGCAGGTCCAGGACACCGCCAAGGCGCTGTACGCGGTTGACGACTTCCCGCAGTTCGTTGCCATCCAGACCGAGACCGCGGTCCGGCACATCGCCTCCAGCTATCCCTACACCAGCCAGGACGCCAGCCAGCTTTCGCTGCGCGACAACGCCGACGAGATCACCAGGCAGCTGTCGGATGAGATCGCCAACCGGGTGCGGCCGGCCGGCGTCACGATCATCGAGTCGCGGCTGACCAAGCTGTCCTACGCCGCCGAGATCGCCCAGGCCATGCTGCGCCAGCAGCAGGCGAACGCGGTCGTCGGAGCCAGGTCGCGGATTGTCGAGGGCGCCGTCGGCATGGTCGGGCTTGCGCTGAACAGGCTGGAGCAGGAAGGGGTGGTCGAACTCGACGAGGAGCGGAAGGCGGCGATGGTGTCCAACCTTCTCGTCGTGCTGTGCAGCGAGCAAGCCACCCAGCAGGTGGTGAACACCGGCTCGCTCTACCAGTGACGGCGGCCTTACTCGGGCGGGTACGGGGGTCCAGTGACCGAGCGTAAGGGTATCTTGCTGCGGCTCGACCCGGCGGTGCATGACGCGCTGACCAGGTGGGCAAACGACGAGCTGCGCAGCACCAACGCCCAGATCGAGTTCCTGCTGCGGCGGGCGCTCACCGAGGCCGGCCGGATGCCGAGCCGGGCCAGGGAGATGCGCGGCCCTGGCCGGCCGCCGCGCGCCCCGGCGGAGTAGGCGGCAGTGCAGTTGTCAGTAGCCTGTGCTGCTATGGGCAAGGCGGGCATTCCGCGGCTGTCCGGCTCGCAGCGGGCGGCCGCTGACGCGCTGCTGGCGAGCCTGCGCGGCAGCTTCGGCGACAGCATGGCCGCGGCGTACCTGTACGGCGCGATCACCTTCGCCGACTCAGAGGCGATTGCGGACTTCGACTATCACGTGCTGCTCACCGGCAGGCCGGATGACGCGCAGCGAGCCAGCTACCGGCTGCTGACGGACCGGCTCAGGGCAAGCTACCAGGACTGCGCTGACCTCGACGGCTGGGTCATCGCGCTGGCGCAGGCACGCGGCTCGCAGCCGCCCGAGCACCTGATCCAGCACGGGCTGCGGGACGAGTCGTGGGCGCTGCACCGGGCGCACTGGCTGGCCGGCCGGTGCATCGTGCTGGCCGGCCCTGGGCCGGCCGAGATCGTGCCGGCGCCGAGCTGGGCCGAGCAGCGCGCCGGGCTGGCCGCCGAACTCGCGTTCGCCGCCGACACCGAACGGGCAGGCGACGCCTTCACCGTGCTCAACTGCTGCCGGATCCTGCGCAGCCTGGCCGATCATGATGTGGTGCAGTCCAAGTTCGGCTCGGCCCGGTGGGCGCTCGAGCACCTGCCCGCCGGGCATGCACCCGCGATCCTGGCGGCGCTGAACCGGTACCGTGGCACCGCCACCGGCGCCGACGACCAGGCGGTCGCGGCAGGCCGCGAGCCGCTGCTCAGCGCCGCGGCCGAGGCGCTAGCCGAGCCGGGGCGGTGACAGCCATGCGGGGATCAAGCTGGTCAGCGGCGTTCGCCAGGTACGCGACCGCCTGGTTCTACCTGATCGCAGTCAGCCTGGCCGAGCTTGTCTACGTGCTGCTGTCCCGGCACGATCAGGCCGCGCTGCTGCGCTGGGCCAGCACCAACGTGCACAACCTCGCCCGCGACCCGGTCGGCTGCCTGATCGCCTCGGCCTTCTTCCCGAGCGAGTTCCTCTGGGCCTGGCCCGCGCTGATCGCGCTGGCCATGTTCGGCGCCTGCAAGGTACTCGGGAACTGGCGCACCGCGGTGGTCTGCGCCGCCGGCCACGTCATCGGCACCCTGGTCAGCGAGGGCATCGTCGCCTACCGGATCGCGCATGGTGACCTGCCGGCCAGCCATAAGTTCATCATCGACGTCGGCCCCTCGTACGTGGTGGTGGCCGCCATCGCGGTGGCCATCCTGTTCGGCGGCTGGCTCGGCAGGCCGGCCGCGGTGCTCGACTTCGCGCTGCTGATCTTCGTCGGGGACATCTTCGCCGGCCTCGGCCAGCTCTACGTGTCCGCGGTCGGGCACCTCACCGCACTGCTCGTCGGCGGCTTGCTCGGCGGCTTGCTGGTGTGGCGGCTGCGGTCCCGGTCGCATCGGGTGAGTAGCTACTCGGCACGGGTTCCGCCGGGATAGATTGGCCTCACGCCATGCTGCGCGCCCTGGGGGTCAGGGGCGCGGCATCGGGGGCTCATCTGCCGGCGTCGTTCTGAGTCTCAGAGCAGTCGAATCGTGCACGCACGCGGCCGGGGTGCCGCGTGCAGCCAATGCATCGGCTCTCAACCGGGAGTGCGCTCAGGGTCCCGCGCGGCTGCGGGCCGTGCCTTGCCGCGCTCCCCAGTCGGTCGTCGAAGGCCCGCGATGAGTCTCAGCATGATCGGCGTCTCCCGGTCCCGGCCGCGCCGCGCTGCCGCACGCCAGCGCGACGGCGGCGCGGTACCGCCGGGCCGCGGCCAGCTGCGGCTGGCCATCGCCGCGATCGCCGTGTCGGTGCTCATCATGATCGTCGCTGCGGCCGCCCGGGCATCCTGGATGTCGCCGCCGCTGCGGATGCCCGCGGCCGGGCCGCCATGGCAGCTGTCCTGGCTGCACCTGTCCCAGGCCGAGGCCACCGTCGCGTTGTGGGCTGCCGCGCTGCTCGGCGGCTGCGGTGTCTGGATCGGCCTGGTCGCGGTCGGCCGCGGCGCCACGGTCAGCCTGCGGGTGATCGCGCTGGCCGCCATCGTGGTCATCGCGCTGCTGACCGTGCTGCCGCCGGCCGGGTCCACCGACACGCTGGACTACGCGGCCTTCGGCCGCATGGTGGTGCTCGGGCACAGCCCGTACGTGATGACCCCGCACCAGCTCATCAAGCTGCACGACCCGATCTCCCGGTCGGTACCGCTGGAGTGGTCGAACAAGGTCAGCCCGTACGGGCCGGTCGCCACCGGGCAGCAGTGGCTCGCCGCCGTGCTCGGCGGCACCTCGGCGGCGCGCATCGTGTTCTGGCTCAAGCTCTGCAACGCGGTGGCGTTCGCGCTGGTCGCGTTCGTCGCCGACGTGCTGCTGCGCGGCGAGCCGAAGGCGAGGCTCAGGGTGCACCTGCTGTGGACGCTGAACCCGCTGATGCTGTGGAGCGTGATCGCGGCCGGGCATCTGGACGTGCTCGCCGCCGCCGCCGGGCTGCTCGGGCTGCTGGTGGCGAGTGGCTGGCCGGCCACCGGCAAGGCCAGCACCTGCACGCCGGGCCTGGCGGCGGCCGCGCTGCCAGGACTTGGCCGCGCGCTCGCGGCAGGCACGCTGCTCGGCGTGGCGGCCGACATCAAGATCACCTATGCGCTGTTCGGGCTGGCGGCGGCATGGACCGTGCGCCGTTCGTTCCCGGCCCTGATGGGCGTGACGCTCGGCGCGGCCGCGATCGTCGCGCCGACCTACGCCTGGTTCGGCACCCCGGCGGTCAAGGCGGTGCTGGTCAGGACCAACAAGACCACCGCGGACAACTTCTACCAGCTGTTCAGGCTGCCGCCCGGCGGACTGATCGCGGCGAACATCGCGCTGACCGCGGCGCTGGTCGCGCTGGTGCTGGCGCTGCTCGCCGCCGCGCGGATGCCAGCGGCGCACGAGCGCTGGCCGGTCATCAGGCTGGCGCTGGCGCTCAGCGTGGCCTGGCTGTTCGTCTGGCCGTACCAGCTGCCCTCGTACGACGTGATGATCGTCTGCCTGCTGCTGCTATTCCCAGCGTCCAGGCTCGACTGGCTGGTGCTGGCCAGGCTGACCGCAGGCACCGTGGCGCTGATGCCGGGCAACCCGTGGCCGCCGCCGGGCCACCTGCTGGCCGCGATCGCGCACGTCAGCCAGGTCGCGGTGGTGCCGGTGATCCTGCTCGCGGCCGCGCTGCTGCTGGTCTGGCTGTGCGTGACCCGGCGCTGGGGGCTGGCCGGCCGGACCGAGCGCGGGCGGTCAGCACCGCCGCAACTGCCAGCGCCGCGAACGCCGCTAGCCCGGTGAGGATGTACAGGTTGCCGGCCAGCAGCTGCAGCCCGTGCCAGTGGTACTCGACATACCAGGGCCGGTCGCCGAGCTTCTGGTAGGTGCCAGGGTTGGTGTTCGGCGGCGCCCAGATGAAGCCGAGCGAGAACGCGCCCAGGTCCCTCGGCTCGCCCCACAGGCGGCCGGGCCAGGCCCCGAAGATCACCGCCAGCAGGCCGGCCAGGCCGAGCGCCGCCAGGCTCGCGGCCCTGCCGCTGGCGCGGACCGCGAAGCCGGCCAGCGCGGTGATCGCCGGCACCACCCAGACCCAGTGATGGTCCCAGCTGATCGGCGAGATCAGCAGCCCGGTCAGCGCGCAGGTCAGCAGGCCCGCCATCCGCAGTTCTGGCCGCGGCGGCCGGCCCGGCCGCTGCCAGTTCCGGTCGAGCAGCCAGGCCACGGCAAGGCCGGCCGCCAGCGTGACCGCCGCCGCGGCCAGCCAGCCAGGCCGGCCGGCCGCGATGCTGCCGGACAGCCTGGTGATCAGCGCCTGCAGCGACTGGTTGCCCTCCCAGCCGATGAACCCTGTCCTGCTGCCGCGGGCGAACACGCCGTCGAACCACCACGTGACGGAGTCGGCCGGCGCGGCGGCGAAGCCGATCAGCACGGTCGCGGCGAACGTGCCGCCCGCGACCGCGGCCTGCCGGTACCGCCTGGTCAGCAGCAGGTACGGGATGAAGACCAGCGGCACCAGCTTGATCCCGGCCGCGATGCCGACGCCGGCGCCCTTCCACTTGCGGCTGTCGGGCTGGCACATGTCCCACATGATGAGCGCCATCAGCACCAGCTCGATCTGGCCGAGCCACAGCGTCCGCTGCACCGGCTCGACCCACAGCAGCACCCCGCCGAGCAGCAGCGTGCCGCCGAGCCGGGCCAGGCCGGCCTGGTAGCCGACGCCGCCGAGCGTGACCCAGATGGTGGCGAGCAGCGCCGCGGCGTTCACCACGATGGAGATGCCGAGCAGCACGTGCAGCGGCGGCAGCGTCAGCAGGATGAAGACCAGCGCGGCAAACGGCGTGTAGGTGAACTTCAGCTTGTGGAAGCCGGGCCAGTCATACAGCGGCGAGCGGCGAGCCGGGTTGTACCAGGGCCTGACGTGCGCCGCGATCATGCCGCCGAGCCGGTACACCCGCAGGTCGACAGGCTCCATCCAGTCATGCATCGGGTGGGTGAGCAGGTACTGCACGTAGATGGCTGCCCCGGCGGCGAACACCGTGATCCCCGCGATCAGCAGCAGGCGGGCGCGCTGCCCGGCCGGCCGGCTGGCGGCCGGGTCCGCAGGGACGCCGTTGACCGCAGTCTCAGCGGCCGTCATCTGGAGAGCTCCCGTACCGAATCGAGGGCACCACGGCGAGGCTAGCCGCGCCCGCCGGCCTGCCAGGCCCGCGCGACCGTACTGGTTACGAAGTCTTGGCCACGAATTGGACTGCACAGAACGCGGCCGGCCAGCTCCCGGTCGTTGCAGTTGTTGTGCGCGTGCTCGGCTGGACGTCGGTCGCCTGCGTCACCAGCTCACTCGCGATCATCATCTGGACCTCGCTGGTCCGCGGCAGCTGGATGGCGCCCAGGCTGGTCTTCCCGTCGGCCGGGCCGCCCTGGGAGCTGACCAGCCACGTGTCGCCGCACCTGGTCGTGGTGCTGCTGTGGGCCGCGGCCACGCTGGCCGGGGCCGGCGTGCTGGCAGGCCTCATCGCGGTGCGCCGCGGCGCGCCGGTGCCGGTCAGGACCCTGCTCGTGGTGGCCGGCCTCGCGGTGGCGGTGCTGACCGTGCTGCCGCCGGCCGGCTCGACCGACATGCTGGACTACGCGACCTACGGCCACATCGCGGCACTCGGGCACGATCCGTACCGGATGACGCCGCTGCAGTTCAGGAGGCTGCACCCGGCGCTCGGCATCTCGGTGCCCACCGAATGGCAGCACGTGCCGAGCGTGTACGGGCCGCTGGCCACCTTCGAGCAGCTGGTCGCGGCGCGGCTGGCCGGCGCCTCGATGGCCAGGACCGTGTTCTGGCTCAAGCTGGTCAACACCGCCGCGTTCGCCGCCGTCAGCCTGACCGCCGACCGGCTGCTGCGCGGCTACCGGGCCGGCCGGGTGCGCGCGCACCTGCTGTGGACCGCCAACCCGCTGATGATCTGGAGCCTGATCGCGTCCGGCCACCTGGATGTGCTCGGCGCCGCCACCGGGCTGGCCGGCCTGCTGGTGCTGGCCAGCTGGACGTCGGCTGGCCCATCGCTCGCGGCGCTGGTGGCAGGCGCGCTGATCGGGGTGGCCGCCGACATCAAGGCCACGTACCTGCTGCTCGGCCTTGGCGTGGCCTGGGCGCTGCGCCGCGCGCCCAGGCAAGCACTGCTCGCCGGGCTCGGCGCGGCGCTGGTGCTCGTCCCGTCATACCTGCTGGCCGGCGCCACCGCGCTGCGGGCCACGGTGACGGGCGCCGACAACGTCAGCATCGCCAGGCAGGATCACCGCGGCATCTACGTGTCGCTGCTCGGCCAGCTCGGGCTGCATCACGTCACCGCCAGGACCAGCCTGATCGTGCCCACCGTGCTGATCCTCGCGCTGGCCGTGCTCGCGCTCTGGCGGCTGCCGGAGAACCCGCAGGGCGGCCCGGCAGTCCGGGCCGCGCTGGCCTTCGCGCTGCCGTGGCTGCTGCTCTGGCCGAACCTGCGCTACTGGTACCTGACGATGGCCATCTGCCTGCTGGTGATGTTCCCGGCGGTGGCCAGCCTGGACTGGCTGGTGATTCCCTGGCTGACCCTGTCGGTCGTCCTCGGCATGCCAGGCAACCCGTTGCTGCGCCTTGGGCACGCGCTCTACCTCGTGCACAAGGACACGCTGCACTATCTCGGCTTGCTGCCGCTGATCGGCGTCGGCGCCGGTTTCATCGCGCTGTGCGTGACCAGGCGCTGGCGCGCCGTCCCGGCCGGCGCGGCGGCCGGGCATAAGCTACCCGCGTCGTGGCTGAGCTGAGATGTGCGGAGATCTGCGCCGGGGCCGGCGGCCAGGCACTGGGCCTGGAGCAGGCGGGCTTCGAGCACGAGGCCGCGGTCGAGCTGGACGCCGACGCCTGCGAGACGCTGCGCAGGAACCGGGGCGCTACCTGGAAGGTCGTCGAGGACGACGTCGCCAACCTGGACGGGCGCGCGTTCGCCGGGATCGACCTGCTGGCCGGCGGCGTGCCGTGCCCGCCGTTCTCGATCGCCGGCAGGCAGCTGGGGCGCGGCGACGAGCGTGACCTGTTCCCGCAGGCGCTGCGGCTGATCGAGGAATCGGCGCCGCGCGCCGTCATGCTGGAGAACGTGCGCGGCCTGGCGGCAGGCCGGTTCGACGGCTACCGGGCGCAGGTGCTCGGCCGGCTGCACGGGCTTGGCTACCTGACCTGGTGGCAGCTGATCCAGGCGAGTGATTTCGGGGTGCCGCAGCTGCGGCCGAGGCTGGTGCTGGTGGCGGTCAGGCAGCCGTGGGCGGCAGCCTTCCGCTGGCCGCGGCCGCTGCCGGGCCCGCCGCCTACCGTCGGCGAGGTGCTGGCCGGGCCGATGAGCCAGGCCGGCTGGCCGGGCGCCGCTGCCTGGAGCCGCCGCGCGGCCGGCATCGCGCCGACGATCGTCGGCGGCAGCAAGAAGCACGGCGGGCCTGACCTCGGGCCGACCAGGGCGCGCGCGGCCTGGCGGCTGCTCGGGGTGGACGGGCTCGGCATCGCCGACGGCCCGCCAGGACCCGGCTTCCCCGCGGACGGCCTGCCCAAGCTCACCACCGCGATGGTGGCGCTGCTGCAGGGCTTCCCCGCCGGCTGGCAGTTCGCCGGCCGCAAGACCGCCGCATACCGCCAGGTCGGGAACGCGTTCCCGCCGCCGGCCGCGAGGGCACTCGGCGACGCGATCGCCGCCGCGCTGACCGCCTTTTAAGGGAACGACAGCGTCTCGCATTCCGGCAGCAGCGCCAGCCGGACTGCCGCCCCCGGTAAATGAGTTGCCCGCCACCCGGCCGTCTGCTCTACTCCCAGCTGACACACCGAGCCGAGCACCGGAAGGCACCATGCGAGCTGCGTTCATGACCTCCAGGGCAATTGCCGCCTACCAGAAGGACATGAACCGCAGTGCAGACCTTGAATCTCGGCATCCTGGCGCATGTCGACGCCGGTAAGACCAGCCTGACCGAGCGGCTGCTGTACGCGGCCGGCGTCATCGACCAGATCGGCAGCGTCGACGACGGCACCACGCAGACCGACACGCTCGCGCTCGAGCGCCAGCGCGGCATCACGATCAAGTCGGCGGTGGTCTCGTTCCTGACCAAGGACCGCACGGTCAACCTGATCGACACCCCTGGCCATCCCGACTTCATCGCCGAGGTGGAGCGGGTGCTGACCGTGCTCGACGGCGCGGTGCTGGTGCTGTCGGCAGTCGAAGGCGTACAGGCCCAGACCAGGGTGCTCTGGCGGGCGCTGCGCCGGCTGCACATCCCGACGCTGTTCTTCGTGAACAAGATCGACCGCGCCGGCGCGCAGCCGGACCGGGTGCTGGCGGAGATCGCCGCGAAGCTGACGCCGCAGGTGATCGCGATGGCGTGGGTGCGCGGCCAGGGCAGCAGGGACGCGGCGGCCGGCTCGTTCGACGGCGGCGACCCGGCGTTCACGGCCAGGCTGGCCGAGGTGCTGGCCGAGCATGACGACGACCTGCTCGCCGCCTGCCTGCAGGACCCGGCGGCGATCGGCTTCCGCCACCTGCGGCGCGCGCTCGCCGCCCAGGTCGGCGGCTGCCTGGTGGCGCCAGTGTTCTTCGGCTCCGCGGTCACCGGGGCCGGCGTCGCGGCAGTGACCGACGGGATCAGGGAGCTGCTGCCTGCTGCTGCCGCCGACGCGGCCGGTGCCCCGGCCGGCCAGGTGTTCAAGGTGGACCGCGGCGCGGCCGGGGAGAGGGTCGCCTACCTGCGGATGTTCCGCGGCACGATCAGCATCAGGGACCGGCTGCAGTTCGCCGGCTCTGCGGCCGGTCCGCCGGGCGGCGCCCGGCGGACCGGCAGGGCGGGCAAGGTCACCGGGATCAGCGTGTTCGACCGCGGCGCCGCCGTGCCCAGGCCGCGCGTGACCGCCGGGCAGATCGGCAAGCTGTGGGGACTGGACGACGTCCGGATCGGCGACGTGCTCGGCGAGCCGCAGCGCACCGGTCGGCGCCAGTTCGCGCCGCCGACGCTGCAGGCGGTCGTGGTGCCAGCCAGCCGGGCCGACAGCGGCGCGCTGCACCTGGCGCTGACCCAGCTCGCCGAGCAGGATCCGCTGATCAACCTGCGGCAGGACGACCTGCGCCAGGAGATCCTGGTCTCGTTGTACGGCGAGGTGCAGAAGGAGGTTCTGCAGGCGACCCTGGCCGGTGACTACGGCCTTGACGTCGGATTCCGGGAGACCACCACGATCTGCATCGAGCGGCCGGCCGGCTGCGGCGAGGCAGCGGAGTTCCAGCACGTCGGTGACAACCCGTTCCTGGCGACCGTCGGGCTGCGGGTGGCGCCGGCCGCGGCCGGCGCCGGCGTCTCGTTCCGGCTCGGCGTCGAGCTTGGCTCGATGCCGCTGGCGTTCTTCCGCGCGGTGGAAGACACCGTGTACCAGGCGCTGCAGCAGGGCCTGCACGGCTGGCAGGTCACCGATTGCGTGATCACCATGACCAGGTCCGGGTACAGCCCGCGGCAAAGCGCCGCGCACCAGCGCTTCGACAGGAGCGTGTCGAGCACCGGCGAGGACTTCCGCGGGCTGACCCCGCTGGTGCTGATGAGCGCGCTGCAGCGGGCAGGCACCGCCGTCTGCGAGCCGGTGAGCAGCCTGCGGCTTGAGTTTCCTGCCGACTGCCTGCCCGCCGTGCTCGCCGCGCTGGCCAGGCTGCAGGGCACGCCGTTCGCGCCGGAGCTGCGCGGCAGCGGCTGCCTGCTCGACGCCGAGATCCCGGCCGGCCGGCTGCACGCGCTGCAGCAGGCGCTGCCGTCGCTGACCAAGGGCGAGGGCGTCATCGACGCGGAGTTCGCGCGGTACCAGCCGGTCCGCGGTGCCGTGCCGAGCAGGCCGCGTACCGGCCACAACCCGCTCGACCGCAAGGACTACCTGCTGCAGGCCACCCGCAACCTCGGCCGGTGACGGCAGGTGCCGCCCGATGCGGCGCAGCCGGCCGCGACGGCGGAGCCGGTGCCGGCTCCGCCGCCGGCCGCTCACCCCGGCTGGGGCGCCGACTTGAAGTTCTTCCAGGTCTTGCCGTTCCAGCGCAGGATCACCACGATGCCCCCGCTGTTCACGGTGCCGACCGCCCAGGCGTTCTTCGCCGAGCTTGCGGCCACCCCGAAGAGGCTGTCACAGGTCGAGCAGAACGGGTTCGGGCTCGCCACCTGCGTCCACTTGCTGCCGTTCCAGCGCAGGATCAGGGTCTTCGAGCCCTTCAGCGATTCCTGGGCAGTGCCGACCGCCCAGGCGTTCCCGGTAGAGGTAGCGGTCACGCTCTGCAGCTGGTTGTCGTCGCCGGCCCCGGTGCCCGCGGGACTCGGGCTTGGCACCTGCGACCAGGCCGTGCCGTTCCAGTGCAGGACCAGGGAGCTGTTGCCGGCCCAGCCGACCGCCCAGGCGTTCTTGGCCGAGGTGGCCGTCACGCCGTTGAGCTGGACGGCCGTTGCCGGGCTCGGGCTCGGCACCTGCGTCCAGCTCGTGCCGTTCCAGTGCAGGATCACGGTCGTGAAGGTGCCAGCGGTGTCGGCGGCGCCGACCGCCCACGCGTCCTTGGCCGAGATCGCGGTCACGCCATACAGGAAGCTGCCTTCAGCACCCGGACTCGGGCTCGCCACCCGCTGCCACTTGCTGCCGTTCCAGTGCAGGATCAGCGTGGTGGACGGACCGCCATTGCATTCCGCGCAGCCCACCGCCCACGCGTTGTTCGCCGAGGTCGCTGCGACGCCCTGGAGCACGGTGTATCCGTAGTTCGGGCTGTGCACTTGCTTCCAGGACTTGCCGTTCCACCTGGCGATCAGGCTCACCGCATTTTCGCCAGGGCTGTACCCGACCGCCCACGCGTTCTTTGCCGACGTGGCGGCCACGCTGTAGAAGTCGCTGTCGGCCGGCCCCACGCCCAGGGTCCGCTCCGACTTCCACGCCTTGCCGTTCCACCGCTCGGCCAGCGTCGTGCCGTTCACGTACCCGACCGCCCACCCTTGCTTGGCGGAGCTGGCAGTCACGCCGTTGAACTGGCCGAAGTACGGAGTCGACACCGCAGGGGCCTGCGGGCGGGCGGGTGCGGCAGAGGCCGCGGGGCCCGCTCCCGCCACCACGCCGGCCGCAAGGACCGGGACCGCGAGAACTTTCACAGATCGCAGAACACGCTGCGGCGTACGCACGGCCGCCACCTCCCCTTTCACAGCCGGTACGGCACGGCCGCCCTGCTCAGGGACAGCCACCGCACGGGCATCGGCACAATAAACGCAAGTGGGGAGGGGGGCACCGCTCGCAGGGCAAAGCATGACAGGTCGGCACTGGCAAAAGCAAGGCCGGCCTGCGCCGAGGTCGCCCAACCGAGCCAGCTCATGATCTCCTGCGCCAGCACGCCGACCGGGCGGTCGCCGTCCAGCTCGAGGTCTTCGACGCCGACGCCAGCGCCCGCCGCGATCTGCCCGACCGCCTCTCGCGGCTCCTGCTGCCGTTCGGTCGTCACGTCCGCGGCGAGCCGCCGCTCGATCACCGCCAGCGGCACCCAGAGCCGGACGACCCGCAGCGGCACGCCGGCCGCCTGCTCGATGCGGCGGAGCATGTCGCGGCCGGTTACCAAGTAGGCAAGCACGAACTTGCCGATCCCCGCCTGCCGGCAGTTCGCCGCCACCGCGGTCAGGCAGCGCCCCGGCCTTTCAGCCAGGCAGCGCCTGCCGCGGCGCACCCGGCGTTCCAGCCAGGCAGCGCCTGCCGCGGCGCACCCGGCCCTTTCAGCCAGGCAGCGCCTGCCGCAGCGCACCCGGCCTTTCAGCCAGGCAGCGCCTGCCGCGGCACACCCGGCCCTTTCAGCCAGGCAGCGTCTGCAGCAGCTCGACCAGGTCTTCCCGCCGGTAGCCACTGCGGCGGCCGAGTTCGAGCAGCTCCTTCATCTTCGCCACGATGGCGCCGCGCTCTGGCGTGCCCGCGACCACGATGGCCCGGCCGCGGCCCAGCTCGAGCAGCCCCTCGTCGCGGAGCATCCTGAGCGCCCGCAGCACGGTGTTGGTGTTCACGCCGAGAACCGCGGCCAGGTCCCTTGCCTGCGGGATCCGCTCCCCCGGCCCGGCCTCACCATCGGCGATCGCGCGCCGGATCTCGGCGGCGACCTGCTCATGGAGGTACGTCGGGTCGGCGCGATTGACCGCGCCCAGTGCCAGGTTTGTGTCGTCGTACTCGGGCTGCTTGACAGCGCTCATAACGCTAAGGATAGTAGCGTTAATGAGGATTATCCATCATCCGCGAACCGGCGGCGGGACGAGCACAGCGGACCCGCCGGACGGCGGGGCGTCCAGCGCTCCGGTGGAAGTGCTGTTCCAGGAGGCCAGGCGCCGCGAGCGGCGGCGGCGCACGGTCGCCGCCGTCGTGCTTCTCGCCGTCGGCGGCCTCGCGATCGGGCTCTTCTTCGCGGTCGGCGGATCGCCGCCACGCTCCCCTGGCAATGACGCCGGCTCCGGTCACGCGCCGGGGCCGCCGGGATCAGTGGCCAGTCACTTCACCTTCCGCGGCAACGGCATCGGCGGCGCTACCTTCGGCCAGCCGCAGGCCGTCGCGATCGCCGAACTCGACAAGGTCCTCGGCTCGCCGACGACGCCGCGGCCTGCCAGCGACGCCGGCAACTGCACCGTCGACGCCGCACTCACCTGGCCGGTGCTGACCGCGTACTTCTTCCGCGGCCGCTTCGTCGGCTACGACACGGCCAGCCTGGTAGCGGGCAAGGGCTCGGGCCCGCCGAACGTGATCCCGAAAGCGACGACCGCCGCCGGCCTGCGGATCGGCGACGACGTGGCGCAGGCCAGGCGCATCTACGGGAGCGCGTTCTTGGTCCTGTTCTCCCAGGGCGGGAGCTGGCGGGTGGCCACCCCGACCGGCAAGCTGGACGGCTACCTGACCGCCGTCCCGGGGCGCCCGACGCCGCCATTCCCCAGGATCGCGGACGTGAGCGCAGGATCGGTGGGCTGCCCGGCTGCCTCGCCCTGATTTCCGCGATATCCGAGACCGGCCGTCGCCCACAGGTCTGCGGATCTACCAGGAGCCGCTCCTGCACGGTCGGCTCAGCCCCGGCCGGCTGGCATGACCGGACAGCCTCGGCGCAGGCCCGGCCGTTGCTTGCCGCTCGATGCGTCAACCATTTACTGTCATTCTTTGTCATAACTCGCGCCATTGCGGAGGTGCACCGATGGCCAGGACATGCCAGGTGCGCGGATTCGCCACAGCGCTGGCCGTGACCGGCACGGCAACCGTGACGCTGGCAGCGATGCCGGCCAGCACCGCGCGCGGCGCGGCAGCAGCCGGCGCGGCAGGGCTCGCACGGCCGGCCGTCTCGCTGGTCGATGACCTCGCGCCGGGCCCGGCAAGCTCGGACCCGCAGGACCTGACGGCGATGCACAAGACGCTGTTCTTCACCGCCTGGACACCGGGCCACGGCCGCCAGCTCTGGAAGTCCAACGGGACCGCGGCGGGCACGGTCATGCTCACCAGGGTTCCCGGCCGGTCCGGCGCCGATCCTGAGGACCTGACCGCGGCCGATGGCGTGCTGTTTTTCTCTGCTCGCGACCCTGGGCACGGCCGGGAGCTCTGGAAGAGCAACGGAACCGTCGCGGGCACCACGATGGTCCGCGACATCGTGCCGGGGCCCGCCGGATCAAGCCCGCAGGACATCACCTACGCGATCGGCCAGCAGTTGCCGAAGCCGGGTAACCGGGTCCTGGTGTACTTCTCCGCGCACACCGCCGCAGCTGGCCGGCAGCTGTGGAAGAGCAACGGGACCGCAGCGGGAACCGTCATGGTGACCGATGTCAATCCAGGCCGAGGAGGCCTGCGTCCCGACGACATCGCGCCGCTGACCGGCACGACCGCGATGTTCTCCGGAGACGACGGCGTGCACGGCCGCGAGCCGTGGGTGACCACGGGCACCAGGGCCGGTACCGCCATGTACGAGAACCTGCGCCCCGGCCGGGCCGGCAGCGACCCCACAGACATCACGCCAGAGATCTACCAGGTGGGGATTCTCGACACCCTTCCGGTGTGGTACTTCTCCGCCGACGACGGCACGCACGGCCGCGAGTTCTTCGTCGCCTACCAGGGCGACCCGCCCGCCGACGTCTACGACATCAACCCAGGGCGGGCCGGCTCCGATCCCGGCCCGTTCGACTCGGTAGCAAGTGAGACCGGCTTGCTCGCCGCCACCACGAAGACCAGCGGCCGCGAGCTGTTCGAGGTGCAGCAGCCGCCGTTCCCGCCGATCTCCAGCGGGCCGCAGCCGGGCACCGCCACCCAGGTCCCCGGCGTGGGCCTGGGCAACGGCTCAAGCCCGGTGCCCGCGCCGACCAGCCAGATCGGGCTCACCCCGCAGCCGGAGCCGGTGACGCGGACCTACTTCGCGGCGAACCTCGCCGGGCATGGCCGCCAGCTGTGGCAGGCGGACGAGACCATCAGCCTGAGCCCGGGCGAGAGCGGCACCTTCAGCTTCAGCGTCAACGACGTGCGGGTCGTCGATGAGACCAGCGCGGTCAACGCGGACCCGGCTGACCTGACATCGGTCGGCGGCATCCCGGTTGGCGGGACGAGGACCGGTGCCACCGAGGTGTTCAGCGCGTATGACAGCGGCCATGACCGGCGGCTGTGGTACTCGGACGGCTGGTCGGGCAACACCCGCATGACACCGGGACCGGTGACGTCGAACCCGGGGGACATCACGGTGATCGGCCAGACGGCCTACTTCGCCGCATCCGACCCAGCGCATGGCCGCGAGCTCTGGAAGCTGACCGTCCCGCCGGCGCCGCAGATGTTCCTGCTCGGCCCGGTCAGCGCGGTCACCACGGGATCGGCAGTGACACTGACCGCGACCATGCAGGCCGCCGCCAAGGCGCCGCAGCCCTCGGGCAGCGTGACGTTCTACGAAGATGGCGCCGAGATCGGCAGCGCACCGCTCACGCCGCAGGCCTCCGGCGGGCCGACGGCGTCGCTGACCATCACCGCAACGTCCGGGGAACACCAGATCGTGGCCGTCTACTCGGGCGACAGCCACTATCTGCCGGCCACGTCCAACACCACGCCGGTGACCGGAGACTGACCGGCGTCAGGCCGTACAGTAGGCGCGTGACGGCCAGCTGGACCGACTCCGGGTATGACCGGCCGTCGCCCACGGGCCTGCGGGTCTACCAGGAGCCGGACCGGGCCTGGCGGGAACGCGGCCCCACGCCGCGGGCGGTGCGGGCGTTCGGCGTGCGAGCCGGTGAGCTGCGCCCCGCGCCGGCCGGCACGCACACCTGGACGGACGGCCGCCTGTTCCTGAAGCCCGTCGGGTGCGTTCCCGAGCACCACTGGGCGTGCGAGGTCTACGCGAACTGGACGGCAACCCACGTGCTAGTGCCAGAGCCGGTCATGCCGCAAGGCCCCGGTGAGTCTGGCTGGTCGTCGGACGGCTGGGGCGCCCAGTTGCTGATCCGCGGCCGCGATACCGAGCCTGGCGAACTCGACAAGGTCAGAGA
>JASHQL010000504.1 GCA_030039155.1 Streptosporangiaceae bacterium
ATCAGCTCGCCGCTACCGTCGACCTGTGCGGCCGGCTGCCGCTCGCGATCCAGCTCACCGCCGGCCTGACCGCGCAGGCCGACGGGCCGAGCCTGCCTGAGCTGATCGGGGAATGGTCGCAGTCCACGGCGCTACTCAGCGGCGCCGGGCCGGCCAGTCCCGAGGTGGTCGCCGCATTCGACCTGTCCTACCGGGCGCTGGAACCAGGTCACCAGCGGCTGTTCAGGCGGCTTGGCATCAGCCCGTGCGCCAGCCACGGCGGGCCGGCCGCGGCAGCGCTGGACGGCTGCACGCTCGCCGAGGCGGAGCAAGCGCTCTCGGTGCTGCTCGACTGTCACCTGCTCACGCAGGCCGCGGACGGCCAGTTCCGGCTGCATGACCTTATCCGCGGGTACGCGGCCGCCCGCGCCAGGCGCGATGACCCGGTAGCAGAGCAGCGGCAGGCCATCGGCAGGCTGCTCGACTACTACCTGCGCGCCGCCGATCACGCCGACCGGCTGCTCCGGCCGTACCGGCGCCCGGCTGCCGGTCAGGCCGCGGATCACCCGCCAGGCGGCAGCACGGCGGAAACGCAGCAGGCAGCGGCGAGCTGGCTGGAGTCGGAGTGGGGCAACGTGCTGCAAGCCGCAAGCTACGCCGGCCGGCACGAGTGGAAGCAGCAGTGCGCCGACCTCAGCTACCTGCTCGCCGACTTCCTGGAGATCAAGGCCTACTGGGACGAGGCAATCGCGGCGCACACCCTGGCCCTGCAGGTCAGCCGGTACCAGGCCGACCCGGCCAGGATCGCCCGAGCGGCACTGGCGCTCAGCGCGGTGCGGCAGCAGACCGGGCGGCACGAGACTGCCATGTCGCTGGCCGAGGAGGCGGCCGCGATCTATCAATCGCTGGCCGATCGCGGCGGCGAAGCCGGGGCACTCGACCAGATCGGCCTGGCGCACCAGCGCACCGCGCGCTCTCGTGAGGCGCTCGCGTACTTCCAGGAAGCACGGATCTTGTACGAGGCGGCGGCGGACGCACGCGGCGTGGCCGACACGCTGAGCCACTCCGGCATCGCCTGCTGGCACCTTGGCCGCTTCCCGGACGCCGATGCCCTGCTGCGTGACGCGCTCGCGCTGTACCGCCAGGTCGGTGACCGGCGCGGCGAAGCCAAGGCGCTGAACAACCTGGGCAGGGTGCACATGTACAACGGGCAGCACGACGATGCGCTCGACGCGTACCAGAGCTCCCTGCTGATCTTCCGGGAGATCGGCGGACCGCAGAACGAGGCGATCCTGTACCAGAACATCGGCACCGTGCACCGGCGCAACGGCAGCTACCAGGAAGCGCTGGCCGCCTGCCGGCATGCCGTGTCGATCTATCGCAGCATCGGTGACCTGCCTGACGAGGCGGATGTGCTCAACGACATCGGCGCCATCTATCAGAGCGCCGCCTGCCATGACGAGGCGCTCATCCACCATCAGAAGGCCCAGCTGATCGCCGAGCAGATCGGCAACCTGTCCCAGCAGCTGATCGCGATCCGCATGATCGCCGACACGCACCGGGGATCTGGCCGCCACGGCGAGGCCCTTGATCACTACGACCGCGCGCTCAAGCTGGCCAGGGAGATCGGCGACCCGTACGAGGAAGGCAAGATCCTCGAGGGAATCGCCGAGTCCACGCTGTACACGCAGCGGCGAGATGCCGCGCGGATTGTGTTCAGGCAGGCACTGGACATCTTCGAACGGCTCGGCGTGCCCGAGGCAGAATCGGCGCGAATCCGGATCCAGGCGATCGACCCGGCGTTCGCGGTACACGCGTCATAGCGCCGGCGGCCACCGGCCGTGCGCTGAGCCCGCGCCGGATCCTGACTGCAAGAAATTCGTCAAGGCGGCGGCAAGATGACCGGCGACCCTGGTCTGCATGAGCCAGAACCATGGTCGTACCGCGGTCGGCTTGGTCCGCCGCAACCCGGCACGCGGTGAACCGCAGGGCCGGGCGCCTGCCTTGCCGCCGGCCGGCGAGTTGCCGCCGCGGTCCGCCAGCGGATGCCCGGTGTCGCCGGCCGAAGCCGCGGCCGGCTTCGCCGGCCGGCTGGCATCCCGGCCGGCCGGGCAGCCGCCAAGCCGTACCCCGGCCGGAGTCGCCGAACTGCTGGCCAGCGCCGAGCAGTTCATCTTGCAGTTCTACAGCGAGCATCAGCTGCGCGCCCCTGAGCGCCGGATCCGGCAGGTCCGGCATGAGATCCGCGCGTCCGGTACCTATCGGCACACCCCCGATGAGCTGGCCTACGGCGCGCGCGTGGCCTGGCGGAACAGTTCCAGGTGCATCGGCCGGCTGTACTGGCGGAGCCTGCGAGTCCGGGATCGCCGCGATGTGATCGGCGCGGACGAGATCGCCGCCGAGGGGGTCAAGCACCTGCGCGAAGCGGGGAACGACGGCCGGATCCGGCCGATGATCACGGTATTCGCGCCGGATGCCCCGTGGCGGCCGGGCCCGCGGATCCTGAGTTCGCAGCTCATCAGGTACGCCGGCTACCAGACCGAAGGCGGCGCGGTGACCGGCGATCCGGCGAACGCCGATGTCACCGCGCTTGCCCTCGATCTCGGCTGGCCAGGCGGGCGGCCGCCGGGCAGGTTCGACGTGCTGCCACTGCTCGTGCAGGAAGCGGGCGGCCCGGTCACCATGCATCAGATACCTGGCGATGCCGTACTCGAGGTTGCCATCGAGCACCCGGAGTTCAGCTGGTTCGCCGGGCTTGGGCTGCGCTGGTACGCGGTGCCGGCGATCAGCGACATGTTCCTGGTAGTCGGCGGCATCCGTTACCCGGCGGTGCCGTTCAACGGCTGGTACATGTGCACCGAGATCGGCTCGCGTGATCTGGGTGACGCCGGCCGCTACGCGCAGCTGCCGGTGATCGCCGCGCACATGGGCCTGTCCCTGGCCAGCGACACGAACTTGTGGAAGGACAAGGCGATGACCGAGCTCAACGTCGCCGTGCTGCACTCGTTCAGCCGGGCCGGCATCACGATCACCGACCACCACACCGAGTCGGTCCGCTTCCTGCAGCACCTGGCGCGAGAGGAGCGGCATGGCCGGGCCTGCCCGGCCGACTGGAGCTGGATCGTGCCGCCGGCCGCGTCGTCCGCGACTCCGGTCTTCCATCGGCTGTACCAGGACTTCGACCAGACGCCGAACTTCTACCGCCACCCGGCGCCCGCCTGGCAGCAGCCGGCCAGTGACGACCTGCACGAGTACGTCGACTAGGGCGTGTCCCGCAGGCCCGTCATGGTGCCGGCGACCGGGAAGGGCGGATCGCCAGACGCGGCTGCCGGGAGCGCGGCCTTCGCCGCCGTGAGCGGCGACAGGAGCGGCCTGGGCGGCGCTCGGCAGGCTGGGGACCTGCGGGACACGCTGTGGGTCTGCTGGCGGTCTCGCTTCCGAGACCGTGAACTTGCCAGGCACCGGGGGCTGCCTTACCGGCGAACTTGGTGAGAGGAACGGCGGCACCTCATCACCGCGCAGTTAGAGCGCACCGGTTCTCCTCTCGGCCCTGGCTGCCAGCTGACCCACCACGGCACGGCTTGCTGCCCGGACGCCGGGTATTCGTCACGGGCTTGCCGCACCGCTACTGCGACTTGCGTTGAAAGTCTCACCCAGAGCCGCGGCAGGAGACATCAGTCAGCTGACCGAGTTTCGGACCTGGCGACGCCAGGAAGCCGCCAGCGAGCTAGAGCCTGTCGAACTCGCCGTTCCGCACGCCGCCGACGAACGCCAGCCACTCGGCGGGACTGAACCGGAGCACGGGGCCGTCGGTGTCCTTGCTGTCGCGGACGCCGATCTGGCCGTCCGGCAGGCTGGCCACCTCCACGCAGTCGCCGTTCGCAAAGCTGAGCGAGCTCTTGATCCAGCCGGGGCCGGAGTCCTGGCGCCGCTGTGCGCACGTGCCCGAGGTAATTTTTGACACGGTTTTAACCTCGTTAAATCACTGTTGCATGGTCGGGGTGCACTGAAATCTCAGCAGCACGCTATCAGCTAGCGAGCGCCATCTCTGCTATTTGACCAGCGATTCAGCAATTTCGAGAATGAGTGCTTTCGAGGCAGCTGTGTCGAGTGCTGCGGCGACGAGCGACTGGAAGACCAGCCCATGCAAATGGGTTTCTTGCTCCCCTTCGACGGTGAAAATGCCCTTCAGCTGCTCGCTCGCGACGACGTCCTGCAAGAGGGCGTCGGCAAGCGACCCGAAGCGGAAGATGCCGAAGGCAGGCCCGAGGACCGTGTGCTGAGCATCGAGCGGCAGCACCCTGATCGCTATATTCGGCTGGTCATCCAGCTCAGCAAGGTGTCTGAGCTGGTCATACATCACCTGCTCATCGCCGATCCGGCGACGCAGGATCGACTCGTCGAGGACCACGGACAGCTCGACCGATGGCTCGCGGGTCAGCACCTGCTGGCGCTGCATCCGGACCCGGACGAGCCGTTCGATCATGCCGCGCGCGATCGGCTCGATCAGGCCATAATTGGCGATAATATGCCGCGCATAAGCCGGCGTCTGCAGCAGGCCAGGCACAACCTCGACATGCCAGATAAGGATGGAGCTGGCCTCGTGCTCATATGCGATGTATTGCTGATAACCGGGTGAGAGCTCGTCGGTAAAGTCCTCCCACCAGCCCTTCAGGGAAGCGTCCCTGGCGAGTTCCAGAAGATGAGCGCGACGGGCTCCGGTGACTTGGTAGTAATCGAGCAGCTTTTCCACGTCCGGCGGCTTCAGCCCGGTTCTGGCCAGCTCATACCTGCTGACCTTCGACGGCGACCACCTGAGGGCCGCGGCCACCACGTCCCCGCTCTTGCCCGTGCTCTCCCTGATCGCGCGCAACTCCGCCGCTAACCGCCGCCGACGCACCATCGGGCTCCCCGGCATGGTCATGCGGCATCCCTCCTTCGCTGCGCATCGAGCGGGACCCGGCGCGACGGGCGGCGTTGGCCGCCTCGCCGCAGCAGTCACCTATGCCTGCGAGTTTCATTGCATCTCTCTGTGCGATCCAGCGCAACTCGACGCGTCGCTGACAAAGCCGGCAGCGTGCCGCGGCCGGCCGGCCGCCCAGGGCTTGGCCGGCCTCCGCTGGCCGGCGGCGTGCCGTTCGGCACTGGCCGCTCAGCCGGGCGTTCCGCGACTGGCGCGGTGCAGGCGGCAGCGCCTGGCAGCCCGCCCGGCCGGCGGCATTATCGCCGCCGGGATCACCCGCGCGAGCGGCGCCGGGCCGCCCGCCCGGGGGCAATCAGAAAGCTCTGCCGATCAGGTGTGACAATAAACGCCGGTCGAGACGTGGGCACTCGCGACCACGTGGAAATGGCTCGCTTGGGCGGCCGCGGCTGGCGCGGCCGCAGCGGCCAGACTCGACCCGGCAATGCCAAGCGCTAGGATTGCGGGAACAATTATCAGTCGCCCGATGCGCATGTCTCCTCCATGGCGATTCCCGAGGTCAACCGCCAGGTGCCGGGGCACAGCAACCTGCAACGGCGCATCTCCGTCAGGCGGAGGCTTTCCCCGGCGGAAAGCAATTCATGCGTTTACCCGCGAGCTTTCTTAGAACTAAAATCTGCAATTCTGATTGCCATTTAAGTGTCGTTAGGACTTGCATTTCCTGATGCGCTGCCGATTGCCGGGACGTATGCGCGGTAAGGTCAGGTGCAACCTGCAGTGACAGAGTGATTGCAGAATGTCTTTGCAATTTGCACTGAAACCCTCAAGAATCGCGGGTATTTACGCCTATAAAATCCGCTTGTTTCCCTAATGTTCGGGTAGTAGAGTCGCACCGTGCCCACCACGGCCGTCTCTCGTGCGCTGGTCGGCCGCGACAGCGAGCTGGCCGTGCTGTCCAACCTGGTGGCGGATGCGGCCAACGGACGCGGCGGCTCGGCGCTGATCGAGGGCGAGCCAGGCATCGGGAAGTCGGCACTGGTGCGCGCGGCGATCGCGGATGCGACGGACCTCGGTTGTCAGGTCTTCTGGGGTGCTGGCGACGAGCTCGGCCAGGCGCTGCCGCTGCTGCCGCTGCTCGACGCCTTACGAGTCCGCGAGGCGTCCGCCGCCGGGCGGCGCGGCACGATCGTCCGGCTGTTACGCGGCGAGCTGGCGGCCGATCCCGGCGCCGATGTTTCCGCGGCCCTGGCCGAGCAGCTGCTGGCACTGGTGACCGAGCAGTCCGCGTCCAGGCCCACCGTCCTGGTGATCGATGACTTGCACTGGGCCGATCAGGCCACGATCACGCTGTGGGGACGGCTGGCCAGGTCGGCCGGCCAGCTGCCGCTGCTGCTCATCGGCACCATGCGGCCGGTACCGCAGCGCGACGAGCTGCTCGCGCTGCAGCGAGCCGTGCCAGACACCGTGCATCTCACGCTGCCGGGACTGACCGTCGCCGCAGTCGCCGAGCTGGTCGCGGCGCTGGCCGGCGGCCAGCCAGACGACAAGCTGCTCCGGCTGGCCGACGGTGCGGCCGGCAACCCGCTGTACATCACCGAGCTGCTCGCCGCCCTGGCCCGGAGCAGCTCGCTGACCGTCACCGAAGCCGGCGCCGTCGAGCTGACCAGCGGATCCGCGCCAGCGTCGCTGTCCGCCGCGATCGCCGACCGGCTCGGCTTCGTGTCCCGTCAGGTGCGCGAGGTGGTGCGCGCCGCGGCACTGCTCGGCGTCGAGTTCGCCGTGCCGGATCTGGCCATCGTCCTTGGCTGCGGGGCCGCCGACCTGGTGTCCGCGGTGAACGAGGCAGGGTCGGCCGGCATCCTGGCCGAGTCGGGCAGCCAGCTGCGGTTCCGGCACCCGCTGATCCGCAAGGCCCTCTATGAGGAGATGCCGCGCTCGCTGCGCGCGGCCTGGCACCGGGATGCCGGCCGCGCCCTGGCGGCTTCCGGCGCGCCGGTCGACCGGGTGGCCAGGCAGCTGCTCTGGGCAGTCGGCGGACCCGATGATCCGGCCGACCCGATGGACGACTGGATGCTGAGCTGGCTCACCGGCGCAGCAGAACTGCTGATCGGGCGGGCCCCGCAGGTAGCCGCTGACCTGCTGCGCCGCGCCGTCGCTAGTCGCTCGGATCAGTCGCAACGGCATTACGTGCTGATGGGGCGGCTCGCCGACGCGCTCTACCGGGTGGGGAACGTGCCGGAGGCGGAGCAGACCGCCAGGCGAGCGCTGGCGCACACCGAGGACCCCGATCTCGTGGTCGACCTGCACTGGACGGTCGCGCAGAGCCTGATGCGCAGCGGCAACTCCGACGAGGCCATCGCGATGCTGGACAAGGCGCTGGCTCTCACGGCCACCTCGGCCAGGCACCGCGCCAGGCTGCTGGTGCTGACCGCCCGCGTGCACTGCAACCTCGGCCAGGTCGAGAAGGCCGGCCAGTTCGCCACCACGGCGCTGGCCGCAGCGTCGCAGGCGGCCGACAACTGGGCGATGGGCTGGGCACTGCACGTGCTCACGATCGTGACCGCGGTCGAGGGCAACGCCAGCGAGTCGCTGGTGCTGTCCGACCAGGCCCTTGCCGTGACCGAAGCGGATCCGGCGCTCACCGACCTGCGGATCCTGCTGCGGGTCAACCAGGCGGTCACGCTGAGCAGCCTTGACCAGTACGACGAGGCATTCGCGGCCGCCAGGCACGCACAGCAGCTCGCCGACCAGGCCGGCACGGTGATCAGGCTCGGCCAGGCGCACTGCGTGCTTGCCCAGCTGTTCTTCGAGACCGGCCGGTGGGACGACGCGCTGGCCGAGGCAGCCGCGGTGCAGGCCGACCTGCAAGAGCCTGGCTGCGCCTGCTGCAACCTGGGCATCGCCGCCATCATCTGCTTCCACCGTGGCGAGATCGGCGCCGCCCGTGACCACCTCGCCGCTGCCATCCCGCACGCCGACCGGGTCGGCAGCCGGGTCATCCCGCCGCTGGCGCTGGCCCGCAGCATGGACAGCGAACAGCAGCAGCTGCCGCATGCGGCACTCACCCGGCTCACCGGATTCGCGGACAGCGCGGAAGAGCTGCACGAGATCGAGGACCTGCTGCCCGATGCGGTCCGGCTCGCCACCCAGCTCGGTGACCTTGACGCCGCGGCGTCGCTGGCCGGCCGCGCCGAGGCACTGGCCGCCGAGTCCGGGCTTGACCGCGGGCAGGCGAACGCGCTGTTCTGCCGGGGCCTGGCCGCTGGCGATCCGGGCAGGCTGCTGCGCGCCGCCGACCAGTTCGCCGCGGGAACCCGGCCGCTGCTGAGCGCTCAGGCGCTGGAGGCGGCGGCCGGCTGCTTCGTCGGCGAAGACGACAGGGACAGCGCGCGGGCCGCATTCACCAGGGCACTTGAGCTGTACGGGTCGCTCGGTGCCGAGGCGGACGTGGCCAGGCTGCAGGCACGCTTCCGCGCCTACGGCATCCGCCGCGGGCCGCAGTCCAAGCACCGGCGCGCGCAAACCGGCTGGGACAGCCTCACCCCGATGGAGACCAAGATTGCGCTGCTGGTCCAGGACGGGCTGTCCAACCCGGACATCGCCGGCCTGCTGTTCCTGTCCAGGCGCACGGTCGGCACGCACGTGTCGCACATCTTGAAGAAGCTCAACGTGCAGTCAAGGGCCGAGGTCGCCAGGGAGGCGGCGCTGCGGTCGATGGTGCCAAGGTGATCAATGTCAGCCAGCGCGTGCTTCAGCCTTGCCCGGTCCCGAGCGCCAGCGTGAAGTACACGGCCTTGCCGGCCGACGTGCGGTAGCAGCCCCAGTCGGTCGCCAGGCCTGCGACCAGCATGAGGCCGCGGCCGTACTCGGCGTCGGCGGAAGCCGAGGCGGGCACCGCCCAGTCGCGCGAGACGTCGTGCACGTAGACGCCAAGCTGCCCGCAGGAGCAGGTGACGAAGAGCCGGACCGGCCCGCTGGTGTGCCTGATCGCGTTGGTCACCAGCTCGCTGGTCAGCAGTACCGCGGTATCCGGGTCGGCGGCCACGCCCCAGGACTCGATCGCCGAGCGCACGTGCCGGCGAGCTTCGGCCGGGGCGGCCGGCCCGGCCGTGAGGGAGATAGACAGGGACGGCTGCACGGACGGCGGCGTCAGCGCCAACTTGTTCATCAGGACATTCCTTGCCGAGCGTGATTGCACTGCAAATGCTGCCGCAAGTTTCATCAGGAGACATCGGTCGGCTGACCGATATCGTGACCAGCCTGCTGACCTGCCGCGGTGCAAGGAAACCGTCAAGGCTGCTGCAAGGAAGCCGCCGAGGATGAGGGCATGGACGGCAGCAACCCGGCGACCGAGCCGGAGCCGGGATCGCGCGGCGAGCACATCCTGCAGCGGTGCCACGGCACGACCGAGCGGGCCGGCAAGTTCTATCAGAACCAGCTCAGCGACCGGCTGACCCCGCGGATGATCGAGTTCATCGGGCGGATGGAGATGGCGTTCATCGCCACCAGCGACGCGTCGGGCGAATGTGACTGCAGCTTCCGGGCCGGCCAGGCTGGCTTCCTCAAGGTGCTTGACGACCGGACGATCGCCTACCCGGAGTACCGGGGCAACGGGGTGATGGCCAGCCTCGGCAACATCCTGGAGAACCCGCACATCGGCATCCTCATGATCGACTTCACCCGTGACCTTATCGGGCTGCATGTCAACGGAGCCGCCGAGATCGTGACGCCTGAGCACGTGCGGGAACTCGACGAGAGCCCGCCAGAGCCCGCGGCGGGCGCCGGGCGGCGGCCGGCCCAGTGGGTGATCGTCCGGATCGCCGAGGCGTACATCCACTGCTCCAAGCACATTCCGCTGCTGGTGCCGCAGTCCAGGGTCAGGCACTGGGGCACCGACAACCCGCGGCACAAGGGCGGTGACTACTTCGGCGTCGCTGCCAGGAACCTGGCCGGGCAGGTGGCGGCATCGGTGCCCGCCGCGGCCGCCGGGCCGGCCGGCCGGCTGGCCGGCGACCAGGTCAGCACGTTCATGCTGTAGGCCGGCCGCTCAGGGCTGGTCGTCAGGGATGACGAAGCCGGACTCGTAGGCGATCACCACGGCCTGCACCCGGTCACGCAGGCCGAGCTTGAGCAGGATCCGGCTCACGTGCGTCTTCACGGTGCTCTCCTCGACCACCAGCTCGCCGGCAATCTCGGCGTTGCTGAGGCCGCGCGCGACCAGCCTGAGCACGTCGAGCTCCCGGCTGGTCAGCTCCCTGAGCTGCGCGGGCTGCAGGGCCGGCGGCCGGACGGCGTGCGCGAACCTGCGGATCAGCCGCCTGGTGATCGCCGGGTCGATCAGCGCGTTGCCCGCCGCGACGCTGCGCACCGCCCCGATCAGCTGGTCCGGCGGCGCGTCCTTGAGCAGGAACCCGCTGGCACCCATCCGCAGCGCTTCGTAGACATACTCGTCCGCGTCGAACGTCGTCAGGATCAGCACGCGGCTTCCGCAGCTGGTGATGAGCTGCTTCGCTGCGGCCAGGCCGTCCATGTTGGGCATCCGGATGTCCATCAGGACCACGTCCGGCGCCAGCGACCGGGTCAGCCTGATCGCCTCGATGCCGTCCGCGGCCTCGCCCACGACCGCGATGTCTGGTTCCCCCGCGAGGATGACACGGAAGCCCGCGCGCACCAGCCGCTGGTCGTCGGCGATCAGCACGGAGATGGGGCCTGCGGCGGGCGCGCCTGCTGTGCCCGCGGCACCGGTCACGGACATGACTAGGGTCGCCTCCTCGACTTCGGGGCCATTGCATCGTAACGGACGCCGGCCCGCTGGCCAGTGTCCGTCTGGCGGCGGATCCCGGGCCCGGCATGTCGCCCCGCGGACGGACGACAGCCCAGGTCAGGGTGCCGTAGCGTGCTGGTGAGCAAGGCGTTTCGCGGGGACTGTCCCGGCCCGGGCGGTCATGCGACAATGAGGCGTCGTCGGGGAGGGTCACCGTGACCGGGATGGGCGCAGTGAGCTGGTGGTGGCGGCCTGTACGGAACGTGCGGGACGTCGGCTGGGCCGACATCGGCCTCGCGGTGGTGCTGAGCGCCTGGGCGATCCTGCTGGTCACCGGGGCGTGGCCAGGGGACCAGAATCATGGCGGCGCGCTCGCGGCGATCGGCGTGCTGGCGATGACCGCGCCGGTCGCCTGGGAACGGCGGGCGCCGCTCGCGGCCGCGGCCGTGCTGGCGGCAGGGGCACTCGTGAACGAGTGGCTGCTGGGACACCTGGTGCGCTGCGGCCCCTGCCTGCCGGCAGTCCTGCTGATCGCCTTCTTCGCGGGCACCCGGCTGGGCCGACGGCGGCTCGCCGTCGCGGCGGCGCTGTGCATGGTGAACATCGCCGCGCAGTCCTACTACGACCCCAGGCTCGGGCCGGGCCCGGACTTCATGATCATCTCGCTGCCCGCCGTCGCGCTGGCGTGCTTCGCCGGCTGGCTGGTGCACGAGCGCAGCGCCGCCGCGGTCGCGCTGCGCGCCCGCAACGCCGAACTGCGGGCACAGCGGGAGCGGACGGCGCAACTCGCCGTCGCCGCCGATCGCGCCAAAGTCGCCGCCGGCCTGCATGACTTCGTGCGGACGAGGATCGGCGTGATGGCCGAGGCGGCCAGCCTCGGCCGCGAGGTGATCGCCGACGATCCGGCGACCGCCCAGGACGCTCTCGCACGGATCGGTACCAGCGGCCGGGAGACGCTCGCGCAGATGCGGGAAGTCGTGGGCAACCTGCGTGCCGAGCGCCAGACCGACCCGCAGCCGGTGCTGGCAGATCTGTCTCAGCTGCTGGAACGCGGGACGACCGCGGACGCGCGGCTGCGGGTGAGCGGCACTGCGCGAACGCTGCCCGCCGGGCTGGAACTGTCCGCCTACCGGATCGTGGAGCATCTGCTCGAGGCCCTGCAAGACAGCCCCGACGCCCGGATCGACGTGCACGTGCGATTCAGCGCCGACGCTCTCGAACTAGACGTCTGCGGTCCGGCCGGGAAGCAGCAGCAGGCGGGATTCGCCACCGCGCAGGAACGGGTCGCCCTGCTCGGCGGGACGTTGCACATCGAAGCCCGCGCCGATCGGTGCACGGCGCTGGTCCGGCTGCCGCTGGCCCCCGGCTATGCGAGCGCCTGACCTCGTCCGGAGATTTCCCGGCAGCTGGCAGGCCGATGCCGTCTTCGCCGCGGGACTAACCCTGGCGACACTGCTCCAGATGGCGGCGGCCGGCCTGCTGGACGGCGGGGGCAACATCTTCGAGCTCTGCTGCGGCCTGGGCATGATCGCGTCCGTCATCCCGCGCCGGAGGCACCCGCGGCTCGCGGCGCTGGCCGGCGGGTGCTTCCTGGCCCTGGCCTCGGCCGGCAACATCGCGCCAATGCCCGCCACGCCGCTGCTCGCGGTCTTCCTGCTGGCGTACTCGCTCGGCACGGCCGGCAAGACCGGCTTGTCGGTCCTGGCGCTGGCTTGCCTGGGCCTCGGCACGCAGCTCGCCAACGGCATCACGGTCTTCAACCCCTTCATCGTGGTCGGCATCGCCGGCCCGTTCGCGCTCGGCCTGGCCCTGCGGTCGCGGAGCCGCCTCACCGATCAGCTCGCCGCGCGCAGCCGTGAACTGGAAAGGGAGCGCGAGCTGTTCGCCGCCGAGGCCGTCCGCTACGAGCGGGCGAGGATCGCGCGCGAACTGCACGACATCGTGGCCCACTGCATCAGCGTCATCGTCATCCAGGCCGGCGCTGGCCAGCGGCTGGCCAGCCAGGACCCTGCGCTGGCCGCTGAAGCCCTGGACGCCATCTTCGAGACGGTCAAGCAGGCGGAATCGGAAGTGGCCCGGCTGACCGAACTCCTGGATCATGAACCGCACGGCATTGACGGAATCGGGCTGGTAGACGAGCTGGTCGCCAGGGCGTGCGCGGCCGGGCTGGCGGTGAGCTGCCGGATCAGCGGACCGGCGGACGGGCTGCCGGAGCAGGCGTCGGCGGCGGTGTACCGGGTGGTCCAGGAGAGCCTGACCAACGCGCTCAAGCACGCGCCGGGGGCAGCGGTGAATGTCGTGATCGCCGGAACGGGCGACGAGCTTGCGGTGAGCGTCTCGAACGGGCCGCCGACCGCGCCGCCGTACGGGCTTGAGCGCACCGGCAGCGGTCAGGGACTGGCCGGGATGCGCGAGCGCGTGCGCGCGTGCGGCGGCAGCCTGACAGCGGGCCCGGCCGACGGCAGCGGCTGGCAGGTGCTGGCCAGGCTGCCGCGCAAAGCGTCCAGGTGATGCCATGGCCGGGCCGGTCCAGGCCCGAGCCCGGCGCCGGCAGGCACGCGCCCGGTCCCGGCGGCCCCGGGACGGCGACCTTGCACACATTTCGGATGGACATTTCGGGCATATCGGGACAGGAAAGGGTTGGAATCTGTGTAACGTGGACGCCAGTGGCCTCCAGTGACTGGTGATGCCGCGCCGGCGCCGAGCGCGCGCGGGTGCTCAGCGCAGCCGGGCAGGCAGGATCTCGTACCCGCGCAGGACCCGTGTCGGCCGCCGCCGGGCGCCGGGCAGCAGCCGCAGGCCGGGGAACCGTTCGGTGAGGGCCCGCAGGCCCACCTCGCCCTCCATCCGCGCGAGCGAGGCGCCCAGGCAGTAGTGCCTGCCGCCGGAGAAGGAAATGTGGTCCCTCGCGTTCTCGCGGGCCACGTCGAAGCGCGCGGGATCATCGAATACCTTCGGGTCGCGGTTCGCGCCGGCCAGGACGGCCACCACCTGCGTGCCGGCGGGCACCTCCGCGCCGGCCACCGACGTCGCGTGTGTGCACACGCGGGCGGTCAGCAGCACCGGGGGGTCCACGCGCAGCGCTTCGTCCACGGCGTTGGGCCACAGCGCGCTGTCCCCGCGCAGCCGGCCGAGCTGGTCGGGGTGCTTGCCGAGCAGCACGATCGCGTTGCCGAGCAGGTTGACCGTCGTTTCGAACCCGGCTGCGAGCACCAGCCCCGCGATCGCCTTGAGCTCGCGGTCGTCCAGCGCGCCCGCCTCGTCCCGCGCCTCGATCAGCTGGCTGAGCAGGTCCTCGCCAGGGTTCCGGCGCAGCCGCTCGACGTGGGTGTCCAGCCACTGCGCGAAGTCACGCAGCGCGGCCGTGACCGTGCGGAACTGCCGCCAGCCGAGCCCGAAGTCGAGACTGGGCGCCGCGCGGGTGGCCAGCTCAAGCACGAGGTCCCGCTGCGCGGGCGGCACCCCGAGGATCTCGGCGATGATCGTGAGCGGGAGCTGGGTGCAGTACGAGGAGATCAGGTCGACCGGCGTCGCGGGATCCAGGCCGTCGAGCAGCTCAGTGGCGACCGCCTCCGTCCGCGCCCGCAGCCGCTCCACCGCCCGCGCCGTAAAGACCCGGGTGACTAGCCTGCGGTACCGCGTGTGGTCTGGCGGCTCGGTCACCAGCAGCGACGGGGGTTCGATGGGATGCGGCACGCGGGGAACCGTCCGCTGCAGCAGTCGTTCCACGGGGCTGTCGGCGCGCGTCGGCCTGCCGGACCGGAAGTCGGGGCTGGACAGGATCTCCCGCACCGCTGCGTGGTCGGCCGTGAGGTAGGACAGCCGCGACCGGATCATCGGCCCGGCCGCTTGCGCTTGCGCGAGCAGTTCCCACACCTGGTCCCCGGACGCGGGCACGAGCATGAGGCGGCCCTGCAGGTCGCCGCGGCGCGCGGCCGCGCGTATCAGCAACCGGGGCAGACCGTGGGCCAGTCCCCAGTAGACATCCGAGCGCGCCTCCTCCCGCCAGCCCGGACCGTGCCGGCCCCGGCCGCCGGAAGCATCCACGGCGGGCGCCGTCAGCGCGTCGGCGGCCATCGCTCCTCCTGTGGCAGCACTGATGGCACCTAACGGTGGCACCACCATGAGATCAGTATGGCTCTGCCGCGGCGGCGAGAGAGCCCGTCCGGACCCCCGCGATTGACCTGCGGCTTGCCGCCTGGCTACCCTCGCTCGTGTCATGAGGACCACCAGATTCCGCTTTTCCCGGCGCGGCACGCTGCTGCTCGTGCTGCTCGTCGTCACGGCTGCCCTGGTGACGTGCTGGCTGTGGCTGGGCTTTGGGATATTCCTAGTCGCCGGCTGTGTCGTCCTCTCGGTGGCGGGGATCTGGTGGGCCTTCTGGGACGGGTACCGCCAGACGACTCTGGAAAAACTCAGCGAGCGCGGGATTTATCCGACGGCTGACCGGCTGCCGATGTATGACCCGGGGCTGCACCGGGACTGGCAGCCCATGGTTCCGCTGGCTGTCAGCACGCGCGTGTCGGGCATGCGGATGTCCCGTACGCGGATCCGCCGCCAGAAAGCCCCTTCGGCTCCCCGCGTCCGGCGTCAGCCGGCGCCGCCCGCTACCCCTGCCCTGCCCCGGGCAGCCCTCCCGGCCGCCACGGCAAAGCCCGCCCAGAACGGCTCCGCACGGCGGCGGACCGTGGTGCTCCAGCCGGACGCGACCGTCAACATCGCCGCCGAACGGCGGGCGGCAGGCGTCGATGACCTGTTCGCCGCCCTGGACAGCGAACTGGTCGGGCTCGTCCCCGTGAAGCGGAAGGTGGCAGAGATCGGTTCGCTGCTGCTCGTCGACCGGGCGCGGCAGCGGTTCGGGCTCTCCGCGTCCCGGCCGAACCTGCATATGTGCTTCACCGGCGCGCCCGGCACCGGCAAGACCACGGTGGGGCTGATGATGGCCGACCTGCTGCACCGGCTCGGCTACCTGGAGACTGCCAACCTCGTGCACGCCATGCGCGATGACCTTGTCGGTGAGTACATCGGGCATACCGCGCCGAAGACCAAGCACGTGCTCGACCGCGCGATGGGCGGCGTGCTGTTCATCGACGAGGCCTACAACCTGTTCCGGTCCGAGGACTCCAGGGACTACGGCCAGGAGTGCGTCGACATCCTCATGCAGGTGATGGAGAACGAGCGGGACAGGCTCGTCGTGATCCTCGCGGGATACAAGGACCGGATGGAACACTTCTTCGAGTCCAACCCTGGCATGCGCTCGCGCATCGCGCATCACCTGGACTTCGCCGCGTACGAGGTCGATGAGCTGCTCGCGATAGGCGGGCTGATGCTGGACCGGTCGTCCTATTACCTGTCGGCGGAGGCGGTGGCGGCACTGCGCGACAACCTGGCGCTGCAGATGAAGCACTCCCGGTTCGCCAACGCCCGCAGCGTCAGGAACGCGCTGGAAGGTGCCCGGCTCCGGCAC
>JASHQL010000505.1 GCA_030039155.1 Streptosporangiaceae bacterium
CCGGGCGAGTTCCTCGGCATCGTCGGCGAGTCCGGCTGCGGCAAGTCGACGCTGCTGTTCGCGGTCGCCCAGCTGCTGTCGCCACCGGCCACGATCACCGGCGGGTCGGTCACCTTCCGCGGAGTGAACCTGGTCGGCATGACCGACAGCCAGCTTGCCGCGATCCGGTGGAAGAACATGTCGGTGGTCATGCAGAGCGCGATGAACGCGCTCAACCCGGTGAAGCAGGTAGGCGCGCAGTTCAAGGACGCGATGCGCGCGCACGGCGTCAGCTCGCAGGCCGAGATCGCGGAGCGGTCGGCCGAGGTGATGAAGATGGTCGGCATCGACCCGGTGCACCTCAAGAGCTACCCGTTCCAGCTGTCCGGCGGCATGCGCCAGCGCTCGATGATCGCCATGGCCATGCTGTTCACCCCCGACCTGGTGATCATGGACGAGCCGACCTCCGCGCTCGACGTGGTCGCGCAGCGCTCGCTGATGATCCAGATCAAGGAACTGCAGCAGCAGCTCGGGTTCGCGATCATCTTCGTCACCCACGACATGTCGCTGGTCAGCCACTTCTCCGACCGGCTCATGGTGATGTACGCGGGCCAGGTCGCCGAGTTCGGGTCGACCAGGGAGGTCTTCGACAACCCGCGGCACCCGTACAGCTCGGGCCTGCTCGAGGCCTTCCCGTCGATCCGCGGCCCGAAGGTGCCGCTGACCGGGATTCCCGGCAGCCCGCCGGACCTGGCCAAGCCGCCGGCCGGCTGCCGGTTCGCGCCGCGCTGCCCGGTGGTCATGGACAGCTGCCACACCACCGCCGTTGAGCTGTACCACGTCGAGGACGTGCTGGTGCGGTGCCTTCGGCAAGGGAACGAGGCGATGCCGGCGTGACCGAGCTGCAGAACGTGGTCCAGCCCGGCGAAACCACCGGTCCCCCGCTGCTGGAGACCAGGAACCTGAGCCGGCATTTCCGCATTGGCGGCGGCCTGACCAGGCAGATGCTGCACGCAGTGGACGACGTGAGCCTGTCCATCGGCCGCCGCGAGATCGTCGCGCTGGCCGGCGAGAGCGGCAGCGGCAAGAGCACCATCGCCAGGCTGCTCGCCAGGATCTACAAGCCGACGGGCGGCGAGATCCTGTTCGACGGCAAGCCGCTGTCCGCGCAGCACTCGCACAAGGCAAGGCTGGCCTACCGCGGTGACGTGCCGATGGTGTTCCAGGACCCGTTCAGCTCGATCAACCCGGTGTTCCGGGTCTCGCACGGCATCATGCGCGCGATGAAGCTGCACCGGCCGGATCTGACCGCTGCCCAGCGGCGGCGGCAGGCAGAGGAGATCTTCGAGGTCGTCGGGCTGACCCCGGCCGCCGAGGCGCTGAACCGGTTCCCGCACGAGCTGAGCGGCGGCCAGCGGCAGCGGGTCGGTTTCGCCCAGGCGCTGGCCATGCGGCCCAAGCTCATCCTGGCCGACGAGCCGGTGTCGATGCTGGACGTCTCGATCAGGATCGGGCTGCTCAACCTGATGGCCAAGCTGCGCGACGAGCAGGACGTTTCCATCCTGTACATCACCCACGACATCGCCAGCGCCCGGTACGTCGCGGACCGGCTCATCGTGATGTACGCGGGCCAGATCGCGGAGTCGGGGCCGGTCGAGGAGGTCCTGGCCCACCCCAAGCACCCGTACACCCAGCTACTGCTGTCCGCGGTGCCTGACCCGCGCGCCGACGTCTCGGTCGGCGCCGACACCGACCGGGGTGAACCGCCGAAGGTGATCAACCCGACGCCGGGGTGCCGGTTCCGCTGGCGCTGCCCGCTGGCGATCGACATCTGCCACTCGGTCACGCCTGAGCTGGCCGAAATGAATGGTCCTGTCCACCAAGCCGCCTGCCACGTCGCGCAGGCCGGCACGGAAGTGAAGGCGTTTGGATGAAGCTTGCTGTCATCGGCGGAGGCTCCACCTATACCCCAGAGCTCGTCGACGGGATAGCCAGGCTGACCGGTGACATCAAGGTCACCGAGCTTGCCCTGGTCGACCCGGACTCCTCCAGGCTGTCGGTGGTCGGCCCGGTATCGGCCAGGATCATGCGCCGCTACGGCCACCCGGCGGCCGTCACCTGGACCACCGAGCTCGACCTCGGCCTTGACGGCGCCGGCGCGGTGCTGCTGCAGCTGCGGGTCGGCAGCCAGGCGGCCAGGCACCGGGACGAGACCTGGCCGCTCGACTGCGGCTGCATCGGCCAGGAGACCACCGGGGCCGGCGGCTTCGCCAAGGCGCTGCGCACCGTGCCGGTCGTGCTGGACATCGCCGAGCGGGCCAGGAAGCTCGCCGATCCCGGCGCCTGGATCATCGACTTCACCAACCCGGTCGGCATCGTCACCCGCGCGCTGCTCGACGCCGGGCACCGGGCCATCGGCCTGTGCAACGTGGCGATCGGCTTCCAGCGGCACTTCGCCCAGCTGCTCGGCGTCGAGCCGGACAAGGTCGCGCTCGACCACGTCGGGCTCAACCACCTGACCTGGGAGCGCGCCGCCCTGGTGGACGGCACCGACCAGCTGCCCGCGCTGCTCGAGGCGCACGGCGAGGATATCGCCGGGCACACCGGGCTGCCGCTCGAGCTGGTCAACCGGATCGGCGCCGTGCCGTCCTCGTACCTGCGCTACTACTGGGCGCACGACCAGGTGGTCGAGGAGCTGCGCGGCCGTCAGACCAGGGCGCAGGCGGTGGCCGAGATCGAGCGCCAGCTGCTCGAGATGTACGCCGACCCCAACCTCGACACCAAGCCTGAGCTGCTCAGCCACCGCGGCGGCGCCTATTACTCCGAGGCCGCCGTCGCACTGCTTGCCTCGCTGGTAACCGACGCCAAGGACCGCCAGGTGGTGAACGTCCGCAACCACGGCACGCTGCCGTTCCTTGCCGACGAGGCGGTCATCGAGGTGTCGGCAATCATCGGCGCGGACGGGGCCAAGCCGGTCCAGGTGGCCCCGGTGGCACCGGTGATGCGCGGGCTGATCGCGCACGTGTCCGCGTACGAGGAACTCGCCGTGGACGCAGCCTTGCGCGGCGGCCGGGAGCGGGTGTCGACGGCGCTGCTCGCGAATCCGCTGATCGGCCAGTACGACCTGGCCGAGCGGCTCACCGACCGGCTGCTCCAGGAGAACGCCAAGTTCCTGCCCTGGGTCAACGGCTCGTGACAGCTGGGCAGGTGACCGAGCCCGGCGCGGCCGTCCTGGCGATCGACGGCGGCAACAGCAAGACCGACGCGGCCCTGATCGCGGCGGACGGCAGCGTGCTGGCGACCGCGCGCGGCGGCGGCAGCAATTACCAGAACCGCGGCACCGACAAGGCGGTCGAGGTGCTCCGCGGCCTGGCCGCCGCGGCCGCCGACCAGGCTGGCCTGCCTGCCGACGGTCAGATCGCCGCGCACACCTCGGCCTGCCTGGCCGGCGCCGACCTGCCAGACGAGGAGGCCGACCTGACCGCGCTGGTGCAGGCGCAGGGCTGGTCGCGGACCAGCTCGGTGGTGAACGACACGTTCGCGGTGCTGCGCTCCGGCCTTGACGACGCGGGTGAGCACTGGGGCATCGGCGTGACCTGCGGCGCCGGCATCAACTGCGTCGGCGTCGCGCCGGACGGTGCGACCACCAGGTTCCTCTCGCTCGGCGCGATCAGCGGTGACTGGGGCGGCGGCGGCGAGCTCAGCATGGAGTCGCTGTTCGCCGCCGTCCGGGCCGAGGACGGCCGCGGCCGGGCCACCGCCCTGCAGGCGGCGGTGGCCGCGCACTTCGGCGTCACCGAGGTCAGGGACGTGACGATCGGCCTGCACCTCGGCAAGATCCCGTACGGCGACCTGCATGGCCTGGTGCCGCTGCTGTTCCGGGTGGCCGGCCAGGGCGATGAGGTCGCCACCGAGCTGGTGATCAGGCAGGCCGACGAGATCTGCGTGATGGTCACCGTGGCCGCGGGCCGGCTTGGCCTGACGAACAGCGCGGTCCCGGTCGCGCTCGGCGGCAGCATCCTGCGGGCCCGCGACCCGCTGCTGTCCGGCCGGATCACCGAGCGGCTGTCCGCCGAGCTGCCGCACGCGTCACTGCGGATCGTGGACGTCCCGCCGATCGTCGGCGCCGGGCTGCTCGGGCTCGACCAGGTCGGCGCAGACCCGGCGGCAGCCGCGACGCTGCGCGCCGCCTACCTGAACACCGCCGCGCCCGCCGCGGGCGCGGCGGAGTAGCCCAAAACTCGCAACGTTTGGAGTTTTGGTGGTACTGGATTACCACCAAAACTCCAAACGTTGCCTGCGGTCTATACTGGAGCCATGCAGGACAGGCACTTCTCCGCCGCTGCCGCGCGAGCTATCAGCTCGCCGGCCGCCGCAGCCTGACCTCAGCCCATCCACCGGCGACCGGAAACGGCTCGCCGGTGCTTCTTGAGATCCCGATGATCTTGGCCGTGCCAGCGGTCTGGCTTCCGGTTGCCCGCGCGAGCAAAGGAACCAGACCAATGGACGTCAACCAGACCATCGACACCTTCACCAGCTTCTTCCGCGAGCATGACCACCAGCAGATCCCGAGCAGCTCGCTGGTACCGCCGCCCGGCGACCCGGTGCTGTTCACCACCTCGGGCATGCACCCGCTGACCCGGTACATCGAGGGCCGCCCGCACCCGCTCGGCCGCCGGCTGACCGGGCTGCAGCGCTGCCTGCGCACCACCGACCTGGACGAGACCGGCGATGACTCGCACCTGACGGTGTTCCAGATGCTGGGCAGCTGGTCGCTCGGCGACTACGACGGGCCGCAGAGCCTGCGCTGGGGGCACGAGCTACTCACCGGCGGGCTCGGCGTCAACCCCGGCCTGCTGTATGCGACGGTCTTCGGCGGCGACGGGCAGGTCGGTCCCGACGTCGGCTCGCAGCGGACCTGGACCGAGCTGGGCGTGCCGGTCGAGCTGACCAGCGGCGAGGAGAACTGGTGGTCCAACGGCCCGACCGGGCCGTGCGGGCCGGACTCGGAGATCTTCGTCTGGACCGGTCAGCAGCCGCCGTCCGGCAGCCCGATGACCGACGACCGCTGGGTCGAGCTGTGGAATCACGTCACGATGCGCTACCGGCGGCTGGACGACGGCAGCCTGATCCCGCTGGACCAGCCGAGCGTGGACACCGGCATGGGCCTGGAGCGGCTGCTCATGGTGCTGCAGGGCAGGCGGTCGGTGTTCGACACCGACATCTTCCGGCCGTGGCGCAGCGAGCTGCCAGGCCTGTGGCAGCTGGACGAGCGGACGCTGCGGATCACCAGCGATCACCTGCGCGCGGGCATCGCGATCATCGGCGACGGCGTGCTGCCGTCCAGCACCGGCCGCGGCTACGTGCTGCGGCGGCTGCTGCGCCGGGTGCTCACCCTGCTGTGGCGCGACGACAGCTCCAGGTCAGTCGGCGACCTGCCGACCGTGCTGATCGAGCACACCCTCGACCGGTTCGGCCAGGGCACCGAGGTCGGCCTGGTGCGCGGCGTGCTCGGCGGCGAGCAGCGCAGGTTTGGCGAGCTGCTGGTCCGCGGCCGCAAGGTGCTCGGCCAGCTCAAGTCGCCTGGCAGGCTCACCGAGACCGACCTGCGCTACCTGCACGAGACGCACGGGCTGCCGCCCGAGCTGGTCACCGAGCTGCTGACCGGTCAGCAGGTGACGATCGACCGGTAGCCAGGCATACCCGCCCGCAAGATGGCCGTCGGTCATGACGCCGGTTCGCTGGGAGCGGCGCGCGATGGCGGTGTCGTGGGTGTCATGATTGCTCCGTCCGGTCCAGGCGCATTCCCGTCACCCGCTATCACCCGCAAGGCGCGGATGGGTTCACGCCAGCCAACGCGCGCTTGGCAGTTATCCCTGCCAGCGCCCGCGGTGCACCAGCTCGTCGAGGCTCCTGCGCTTGCGTACCCTGCCGGAGCCGCCCCGGTCGCCGGCCGACTCCGGGTGGCCGACCGCGACCGCGCCGATCGGCGTGTACCGGTCGGGGATGCCGTACCTCGACCTAAACTCGTCCATCAGCACCGGCGGGATGCCGAAGAACAGCGCGCCGAGGCCCTCGTCAACGGCGGCCAGCAGCATGAGCAGCGCCATGAAGCCGGTGTCGATGTCCCAGTACGGCACCGGCCAGCGTGCCTCGTCCCTGTCGGTCCAGCCCTTGTCCTGCTGTGCGTACCGGTCCAGGTAGATGTCCTTGCAGGACAGCGGCACCACCACCAGCGGCGCCCTGGTCACCGGGTCGAACGACGGGCCGGCGTTCTCCGCCGCGCCGTGGTACCTGCTCATCAGCTCCCAGAACGGGCCGAGCTGCTCAGGCCCCTGCAGCGTCATCAGCGCGTAGCCCTGGCTGAATCCCGCCGACGGCGCCCGGTTCGCGGCCGCCAGGATCCGCTGCACCTGCTCGGCCGAGACCGGCTCGCTGGTGTAGGCGCGCACCATCTTCCGCTTCTTGATCACCTCGGTGAATTCCATCGGGCCAGCTTGTCAGGCCACGGCCAGCCAGCCTGGCGCAGGGCGGCGGATCCGGCCGTCCGCCACCAGCCGGTCGACCAGGCCAGGCGAGTACCGCCACCGCCAGCTGAACCAGCGGATCAGCTCGCGCTCCTCGGCCAGCACCGCGGCGGCCACCCCGGCGGCCAGCAGGCCGCCAAGGTCGGCGTGGCCGGGCGCCGGGTCCGGGAACGCCTGATCCCACCTGGCCAGCTCACTCCGGTGCAGGTGGCCGTCGCCGGAGGCGGCCGGCAGGATGACCTGCCGGCCGACGACCGCACCGCACCGCTCCAGCGGCGTGCGCAGCGCCTTCAGCTCGCGCGCGGACAGACCAAGCTCGAGCTCGATGTCGTCGGTCAGCGACGGGCCTGCCTGCGCCAGGAAGCCGAGCAGCCTGCCCCAACCCGGATCCTCCTGCTCCATCCTGGCCAGCTCGGCCCGGCAGATCGGGTCGATCAGTGCCAGCGTCCCCGGCGTCACCAGCAGGTTCTTGCCGCGGTGCAGGTGCAGCAGGAAGACGCCGGCCCGCTCGGCCAGCTCCGCGGCCCATGACCACTTGGTGGCAGGCCAGCTGGCGAAGCCGCGGCCGCCTTGCTGGTACGGCTCCTCGTGGCAGGCCTCGAACAGGCTGGGCAGCGAGCAGTCCGCGGTCCTGGTCAGCATGCCGCGCTGCCGCAGGAACTCGTCCGCCTCGTCGATGGTCTGCAGCGCCCGGTCCCTGGTCAGCCTGCATTCGTAGGCCCGGCGGGCCCGCAGCTCGGCCAGCTCATCCATCGGCAGCTCCGCTGGCGGCCCGCTGACCGGCCGGCTGAGCTGTCGCCGCGGGCCCGCGGTCACCGGCCAGCAGGTAGCAGGCGATCGCCACCGCCGAGGCCACGTTCAGCGAGTCGATGCCGTTGCGCATCGGGATCCTGGCCGCGATGTCGGCGGCCGCGACCCAGCGAGCCGACAGCCCGGTGCCCTCGGTGCCGACTAGCAGCGCGGTCCGGCCGGCCGCAGGCAGCTCGGCGATCGGCAGCGCGCCCTGATCCGGGGTCAGCGCGACCAGCGTGAAGCCCAGCCCCTGCAGCTCCCGCAGGCCGCCCGCCCAGTCGGTCAGCCTGGCGTACGGCACCGCGAAGACCGAGCCCATGGAGACCCGCACCGACCTGCGGTAGAGCGGGTCAGCGCACCTCGGCGCGAGGAGCACCGCGTCGAAGCCGAGCGCCGCCGCGCAGCGGAAGATCGCGCCGACGTTCGTGTGGTCCACCATGTCCTCGAGCACCACCACCCGGCGTGCGCCGACCAGCACCTCGGCGACGCCAGGCAGCGGGCGGCGCTGCATGGATGCGAGCGCCCCGCGGTGCACCCGGTACCCGGTCAGCGCCCGCGCCAGCGCGGGCGGCACCAGGTAGACCGGCGCCTGGCCGGCCGCGCCGAGGCGGCCGGCCAGCCCGGCCTTGTCCTGGACCACCAGCAGCGACCTGACCGGGTACCCGGCGGCGATCGCCCGGCGGATGACCAGCTCGCCCTCGGCGATGAACAGCCCGCGGGCCGGCTCCAGTGTGCGGCGCAGCTGCACGTCGGTCAGGCTGACGAAGTCGGCCAGCCGCGGGTCGGCCGGATCGGTCACCAGCTGCGGATCTGCCACGAACGCCAGTCTGGTACATGGCCGCAGCCGCCGTGCCTGCCTGCCGAGCGGGTGGAGCGCAATAAACCGGGCAAGTCACCCGATCTGCCCGCAGAAGTTCGGTAGAGTCCGGGGCAACCCGTGTGGGCAGCCCGCGCTGCCCGATCGAAGGACTTTGGGTGTCAGCACGCGCATCGAGGTCGGGCGGCGGCCGCCGCGGCCGCTCCCGCCGGATCAGGACGGGCACGCTGGTCGTGGTCGCGTTCGTGGTGGCAGCGTGCTGCATGGTCGCGCTCGGCGCCCAGGCGCTGGTCGCAAAGTCGAGCTGCGCGCGCAACCCGGTGCTGGTCGACGTCGCCGTCAGCGATGACATCGCGCCGGCGATCGACGTGGTCGCGCGGTCGTTCAACCGGCAGGGCCACTCGGCCGACGGGCGCTGCGTCGAGGTCGAGGTCAACCAGGGCGATCCGGGGTCGGTCGCGGCGCAGATCGATGGCCAGCAGGGCGGCAAGGGCGACGCGCGGATCGACGCCTGGATCCCCGATTCGAGCCTGTGGGTCGACGTCGCCAGGAACTACCCGCTCGGCGCGAAGGTGGTGCAGCCGACCGGCATCTCGGTGGCAAAGTCGCCGCTGATGCTGGTGATGCCGCAGTCGGTGGCGGCCAAGACCCGGCTGTTCGACCTGCCGGTCGGCTGGGACATGCTGCTGCCGAGCGCGCTCGGCGGCCCGGCCGCCTCGCTCGGCCTGCAGGTGGACCTGCCCGACCCGAGCGACAGCGCCGCCGGGTTCGCCGCGATCATCGAGATGAACCGGCTGCTCGGCCAGGGCCAGCAGGCCAACGCGAACTTCACCAGGTTCGTGTTCAAGTCGACGACCACCGAGCCGTTCGACGACCCCAACGCGCTGGCCACCTTCGCCGCGAGCGCCGCGCCGCCGGCGGACCGAAAGGTCATCACGGTGGCCAGCGAGCAGGCGGTGATCGCCTACGACCAGGCCAACCCGCGTCATCCGCTGGCGGCCAGGTACCCGTCGGGCCCGACCAGCGCGCTCGGCACCCCTGAGCTTGACTATCCGTACGTGCTGACCAGCTTGTCGCCGGTGGAACTGGCCGCGGGCAGGGAGTTCGGCGCGGCGCTGCGGTCCGGCTACGCGGCCGGGGTGGTCAGGCACTACGGCTTCAGGTCGGCCGACGGCCGGCCCGACGCGGTGCCCGCCAGCTTCGGGCTGGGCAAGCAGTACCTGCAGCTCGCCAGCCCGGCCAGCGCGATGGAAGCCGAGGAGAGCCTGCAGGTGTGGCAGAAGCTCCGGATCGGCTCGCGTGACCTGGTGCTGCAGGACGTGTCGCAGGACATGGCCGCGCCCAGCGGAGCGGGCGGGACGCTGGAGCGGGAGGACACCCAGACCGCGTCCCTCGGCCTGTCGCTGTTCCCTGACACCACGCTGATGGGCCTGTGGGAGGTGGCCAACCACCTGGATGGCAGCCTGTCCTACCAGAAGCTGGTGCCGATGGGGCCGCTGCCCGGCCAGCTCGGCCTGATCAGCAGGCGGGAGATGCTGCAGCAGGACAACCTGGGGCTGCGGCCGCGGAACAGCGCGCTGGCGCTGCACTCGGCGATCCTGGCCGCCTACCAGTACATGATGAGCACCTACAAGGCGAACTACTCCAACTCGGTGATCGTGCTCACCGGCGGCGACGACAACGCCAGGGATGACATCTCGCTGCCCGCGCTGCTGACCCAGCTGCGCAAGCTCTACAACCCGAACAAGCGAGTCGAGATCATCATCATCATGTTCGGCTCGAACGCCAGGGACTACGCGGCGCTGAGCCAGATCGCCAACGCCACCTCGGGCGCCGCCTACCAGATCAGCAACCCGAACGAGGTGGTCTCGGTGTTCTTCAAGGCGGTCGCGCGGCGGATGTGCGAGGCAGGCTGCACCGGCTAGGCACCCCGAAAATATCTTGCGGATTGGTTCGCGATTCCTGTGAACCTGATTCGCTGACAGCGCGTCATCTCTGTGAGGCCCGGCGAGAGCGGGGCGCCGGGCCTCGTGAGCTTCCCGATCTGCTCGCTCCCTGCGGTCGAAGCGCCGCAGGGAGCGAGCCAGCCAACTGCTGGCGGGAGGCTCTTTTCGTTGCTGCGGCGGCTCAGACCGTCAGCTCGCCGTCCAGCAGCTCGTGTGCCCTGGCGATCAGCACAGGGACCGCGGGACCCTCCCGCTCGAACCCTTCGCCCACCGTCTGGTGCTGCAGGAACCGCGCGTGGATGCCCTCGAGCACGACCGCGAGCTTGAAGTAGCCGAACGCCACGTAGTAGCTCAGCCCGGTCACGTCCCGGCCGGTCAGCTCGGCGTACCGAGCGGCGAACTGGGCCCTGGTGAAGAAGCCAGGCAGCGCGGTCACGCTGGCGCCGACGTTGATGTCCAGCCAGTTCTGCTTGTCGCCCGCCTCCGCCCAGTAGCACAGGGTGAGCCCGAGGTCGGCGAGCGGATCGCCGAGCGTGCACATCTCCCAGTCCACGACCGCCGCGATCTGCGCCGCGGGACCGAGCCTGACCAGCGTGTTGTCCAGCCGGAAGTCGCCGTGCACCAGCGTGCCGTCGGCCGACGCGGGCAGCCCGTCGGCGAGCCTGGCCACCAGCTCGGCGTAGCCGGGCATCTCCCTGGTGTTGGACAGCTCCCACTGCCGCTGCCAGCGGGCCAGCTGCCTGACCAGGTAGCCGTCTGGCTTGCCGAAGCCGGCCAGCCCGACCGCGTCCACGTCCACCGAGTGGATCCTGGCCAGCATGCCGGCCAGGAGCTCGGAAAGCTGGCCGCCCTGCTCGGCGGTGAGCAGCCGCTCGCCGTCCTCCCGGCTCCTGATCACCAGGCCGTCCACGTACTGCATGAGGTAGAACGGCGAGCCGATCACGTCGGTGTCCTGGCAGCTGGCAACCGGCTCGGCGACCGGCACGTCGGTGCCGTGCAGCGCGGTCAGCACCCGGTATTCCCTGCTCATGTCGTGCGCCGTCGGCAGCACGTGGCCGAGCGGCGGGCGGCGCAGCACCAGCGGCCCGCTGCCGGTGTCGAGCCGGTAGGTGAGGTTGGACCGGCCGCCGGCGATCAGCGTGATGCCGGTGAGCTCGCCAAGGCCGGAGAGCCCGGCGCCGTTCATCCAGCTGGCGAGCCTGGCCGGGTCCTCGATCCCCGGCACGCTCGGCACTGGCCGACGCTCGGTCTGCGCTGGTCCGGTCACATCCACCTCGATCTGGCCGCATCACGGTCGGCTGCTC
>JASHQL010000506.1 GCA_030039155.1 Streptosporangiaceae bacterium
GGCCGCGCGGCTCACCGCCGCGGGCGCCGGTGCGGTCGCGCTGGCCGAGCTGGGGCTCGGCCTTGGCAGCCTCGGCTGGCCGCAGGCCGGCTGGCTAAACCTTGCCGTGCTGGCGCTCGCGGCCGGATTCGTCCTGGTCGCCGGCGCCGGCATGGCGCTGCACCCAGGCAAGTCCTGCGGCTGCCTGGGTACGCTGAGCCAGCGCAGCTTCGGCTGGCGCGGGCTGGCCCAGGCAGCCTGCGTCGCCGCCGTGGCCTGGCTGGCCAGCTGGCACGTCAGCGCCGGGCAGCTGCGTATCGACCTGACCGCGCAACTGCTGCTGCTGGCCGCGGCGTGCCTGACCGCGCTGGTGGCGTTCACCGCGGCGCGGGTCATCTCCAGGCATGCCGAGGCCATCGCCGGCCGACCCAGGAGGGCGGGCTGAATGCGCGAACCGCTGTTTCTCGTGCTGGCCCAGTGGGCGCTGCTGTTCGCGCTCGCGGCGCTGATGGTGGTGATGTTCAGGCAGCTTGGCTGGCTGCTCAGCAAGACCGGCAAGCCAGCCGAGCTCGGCCCGCCGGTCGGCAGCCGGGCGGCTCGGATCAGCTACCTGAGCTTGCCTGCCGGTGAGCCGGGCCAGCTGACGCCTGGCGACGGCCGGCCCGCGCTGATCGCGTTCGTCGACCCGACGTGCCCGGCCTGCGAGCAGCTCGTCACCAGCCTGGACGCCGCGCAGGCCGCCGGTGAGCTGGCCGGCATCGCGGTGCTGCTGCTGGTGTCAGACCCGCCGAGATACCTGCAGATCTCGCCCGCCTTCACCGGCAGCAGCCTGCAGATCGGCCGCCCGGCAAGCCGGGCCGAAGTGACCAGCTACCGCGCCACGGGTACACCGTTGCTGGTGGCGGTGGACAACATGGGCATCGTCAGGGCCGCAGGGCCAGCGAGCCAGCCGGCCGAGGTGCAGGCCTCGGTCCTGGCCTGCCTGGCCGGCCGGGAACGGGAGGGAATCAGGTGAGCTGGATAGCCGACCGGATGGACGCGAACGTGAGCGCCATCGCCGAGCGCGTTGCCAGGCGGATCAACCGGAGGGACGCGCTGCGCGGCGCGGTGCTCGGCGGTGCCGCGAGCCTGGCCGCGCTTGCCATCGGCGAGCAGCCGGCCCTGGCACAGGACTGCGTCTGCGGCCCGACCAGGCGCTGCGCGAACTGCGCCGGCGTTGGCTGCCCCGAGGGTTACCGGCTGTGCAAGGGCTCGTCGAGCAGCGACTGCTTCAACGGGCAGGGCTACCGGTGCGAGTGGCCGCAGGGTACCTGGATCGCCTGCATGGGCATGGGCAAGGGCTACGGCTACAAGGTCTGCTACGACTGCATCGGGGCCGGCGGCTGCGAAGACTGGTGCACCTGCCTGAGCGACTGCATCTGCTGCCACTGCCTGACGGCCGCCGACGTGCGGGCCGAGCAACGCCGGATACAGGCGCACGCGGAGTTGGCCGGCTGACCGGAAGGATCTCGACGATGCGCAGGAAGCTCATTGTGCTTGCCGCGGCCGTGCTCACCGCCGCGCTGCCCGCGGTCACCGCCGGCCCGGCGGCCCAGGCGTCCGCTGCGGCGGCGGCCAAGCACGGGCACGAGCGGCTGCACGCGGTGACCCACTCGGCCGGGGCAACCTGGGTGCGGGTCAGCGCCTACGGCGTGCTGAAGGCCAGCGGCCACTACAGGCCGCGCGCGCTGGCCGACGGCAGGATCATCGAGCGGATGGTGTTCAAGCGCGGCTCGTTCCTTGTCACCATGTACGTCACGCATCACTCGTACTCTCAGCACCCGCTGCCGCCCGGCTGCAGGTTCACCGAGCACCTGAGCGGGACCTACAGCATCGACCGCGGCCGCCGCGGGTTCGCCGGGGCGGGCGGCGCCGGCAGCTTCTACAGCCACATCAACGGCAGGTTCGCCCATCACGATGGCACCTGCACCGGCAAGCTCGTCAGGTTCAGGCAGGCCTTCACCACCAAGGGCACCCTGTACTGGTGACCGGATGAGCGAGCTGGCCGGGCGCACGTTCCTGGTCACCGGCGGCAACACCGGGATCGGGCTGGCCACCGCGACCGCGCTGGCCGGGCGGGGCGGCACGGTCTTCGTCGCCTGCAGGTCCGCCGCGAAGGGACAGGCCGCGGTGACGCAGATAACCGCCGAGACCGGGAACGAGGACATCCACTTCCTGCAGCTCGACCTGGCGGATCTGGCCGCGGTCAAGTCGGCCGCGCAGTCCTTCCTTGACCTGGACCGGCCGCTGCACGTGCTGGTCAACAATGCCGGCGTGGCCGGCCAGCGCGGGCTGACCGTCGACGGCTTTGAGCTGATGTTCGGGGTGAACCACCTTGGGCACTTCGCGCTCACCACGGCGCTGCTCGACCGGCTCAAGGCAACCGGCGGCAGCCGGGTGGTGACCGTGTCGAGCGACGCGCACTTCCAGGCCAAGGGCATCGACTTCGAGGCGGTCAGGCACCGCACCCGCGCGATCACCGGGATGCCCGAGTACGCGGTGTCCAAGCTCGCCAACGTGCTGTTCAGCCAGGAACTGGCAAGGCGGACCGAAGACCAGGGCGTGACCAGCTACGTGCTGCATCCTGGCGTGGTCGCCTCCGACATCTGGCGGCGGGTGCCATGGCCGGCCCGCGCCTTGCTGACCAGGCGGATGCTGACTACCGAGCAGGGCGCGCAGACCTCACTGCTGTGCGCGACCTCGGCCGGGCTTGCCGAGGACAGCGGCAGGTACTACGAGAACGGCCAGCAGAAGGAGCCCAGCCAGCTGGCCACCCCGGAGCTGGCCGGCGAACTCTGGTCGCGCAGCGAGAGCTGGACCGGGCCTTAGCCTGGTGACGGAGCGCACCATGCGGGCAAACTGGCGAATCCTCGGCGTCCTGGCACTGACAGCGGCGGCGTGCGGCTGCGGCGGCGCCTCGGCCGGGCTCAGCCCGTCGTCGGCTCCGGCCAGCACGGTCCCGGCCAGCACCAGGCCGGCCGGCCTGGCCCAGACGACGCCGGCCGAGGCTGCCAGCAGCCCGGCCGCCGGCCTGCCGCTGGCTGGCAAGATCGTCGGCATCGACCCAGGCCACAACGGCGGCAACTTCACCCATCAGGCGCAGATCAGCAGGCTGATCTGGAACGGCCGGGAGCGCGAGGCCTGCAATACCACCGGCACCGAGACCGACAGCGGGTACTGGGAAGCCACCTTCAACTGGCACGTGGCGAACTACCTGAAGGCAGACCTGGTCAAGCTCGGCGCCAAGGTGGTCCTGACCAGGCACAGCAACCACGGCGTCGGGCCGTGCGTGAACGTCAGGTCATTCATCCTGAACCGGGCGCACGCCAACGTGGCGATCGACATCCACGCCGACGGCGGGCCGCCTGGCGGCCGCGGGTTCACCGTGCTCGAACCGGTGGCAGACGGCCCGAACGACAAGGTCATCGGCGCGTCGATCAGGTTCGGCAGCGACGTGCGGTCCGCGCTGCTGCGCTACACCAGCATGCCGGAGAGCGACTACTACGGCCACGACGGCGTGATCTTCCGCGACGACCTGGCCGGGCTGAACCTGACCACGGTGCCGAAGATCCTCATCGAGTGCGGCAACATGCGCAACGCCACCGACGCCCGCCTGCTGGTCATGCCGCGCTTCCAGCGCGAGCTGGCCCGCGCCTTCACCGACGCGATCGTGAAGTTCCTGACCGGACGGTGGCCGCATGCTTGAGCGCGCCAGCTCGGCGACGCCCGAGTAGTCAGGCCATCTTGAAGTCGGTCCTCGGCGGCGGGGCCGGCTGCTGTGCCTGCTGCTGACCGGACAGCAGCGGCGTGCCGCCGAACTGACTGCGGATGCCGGCGATCCACTGGCGGCAGCGGCGCTCGAGCGTGCCGTCGTCGCGCTGCAGCCGGCCGCGGGTGACCAGCGCGCCGAGGTCGGCGCCCCGGTACCGGTAGTCACCGGCCGACAGGATGCGCAGGTAGAAGGCCTCGTCCTCGCTGACGATGCCGTGCCAGTCGGTGGCCTGGCGGCGGAAGTCGGCGGTGCCGTCTGGCGCCAGCGTGTAGATCCCGGTGCGCGGCGCCCGGCCGAGCAGCTCGACTGCGTCGCCGGTCTCCTTGATGATGATCTGGCTCCACACGTCCACCGCCGCTTCCCTCGACCAGCGCTCGTTGATCTCGTCCACGTCCACCTCGTAGTCCAGGTCCAGGTAGGACAGCAGGTGGAAGAGGAACAGCGGCATGTCCGCGTACGCGCCCGCGGTGACGTTGGTCATCGAGCTGATCCCGCTGATCCGCGGGTTCAGCTCGCCCAGGTACAGCTCGCCCGAGCCGGTGTCGACGAGGAAGTCCACCTCGAAGAAGCCGGTGTAGCCCTCGCCGGCCAGCCGGTCGCCGAGCCTGCGGGTCAGCTCCCTGCCGCGCCGCTTCTGCTCGGCGGTGAGCGTGGCCGGGTAGTCGTTGCCGGCCCAGCCGCCCCGGTACGGGGTGAGTTCCTGATGCCCGGTGATGTCGTTCATCAGCGGCCCGACCAGCGTGCCGTGCCTGGTCAGCACCGCCTCGACCGCGATGGCCCGGTGCTCGATCCTGCGCATCACCTTCAGCTCGGCCTGGGCAAGCGGCTCCTTCGCCGCGCACTTGTCCCAGTCGGCCTGGCTGGCGATGAAGAAGGTGGTCTTGCCGGAGTCGCCGTAGGGCATCTGCACCACCAGGTCGCTGCCAAGGCCGGCCCGGTCGGCCAGCGCCAGCAGGTCCGGGTAGCTGGCCGCCTGGCCGAGTGCGTTCGGCACGCTGGGCACGCCGGCGTCGTTGCCGAGCTGGGTGGTGACGATCTTGGAGTCGAGCCGGTGCCTGAGCTCGGCACTCGGATGCGCGACCCGCAGCCCAGCCTCGGCGGCCAGCGCCTCCGTCTCCTCGTCGAACATGACGAAGGTGGCCAGCCCGCTGTGGCTGCCGGAACCGCCGCCCGCGTTGCTGCGGATGAAGCTCCGTACCTCCGGGTGGCTGAGCAGGTAGTTGCAGATGTGCTCGATCGACTCGAACTCGGGCGCCCGCCTGTCGGCGGGCACGAACACGCCGGGATGGGTGCCGTCGAACGAGTCGTAGTAGGTCAGGTAGTGGAAGTTCCGCACCCAGCGATCGATGCCGAGCAGGTTGAACGCGGTCGGCGAGATGAAGTAAATCGGCGTGGCGTTGGTCCTGAAGAACTCTCGTAAATCGGAAACGCCGCGAAGCACCGGTCCGGTCAAGGCCGCCTCCTCTCGCTCGGAGCCGCCGCCGCAACGCCGTGATCATGGACTCCAGCGGGCCCTGTGCCACTGGACTCCATGATCACCGGGTTCTGGGACTGGCGTACCTGACGGATAAGGCAGGGTTACCCGGCTGGAACTGCGGCTACCCCTTTACAGCCGCGGCTCCAGCGCGCTGATCGGCGCGGCCTTGCAGACGTCGGCCGGCATGTTGCCGGTCATCCTGCAGATCGCCGCGGTGATGATGTTGGCGGCGCCGAGTGCGCCCTGCGCGACCGCGCTGCCGGGGTCGTGCAGCCTCGCCGAGATCTGCTGCCAGTCAAGCCCGTGCAGCACCTGCGGGTTGTACATCGGCCCGGTCATCGCCAGCGCGTTGCCGAAGTCGATGAACGGATAGCCGGTGCCGCTCGGCTCGTACCGCTCCCAGATCGCCTGCTGCTTCGGCGTCGTCGGCTGCAGGATCGTGGTCCCGTCCACCTTCACGTTCTCCACCGGGGTGAACGTCAGGTACTTGCTCGAGTAGTGCGAGTGGTAGAACGTCAGCGTGGCGGTGCGCGGGTAGATGTCGGTGCTCGACGACTCGATGCCGTGCAGCGGCGACGACAGCGTGCCGAACCGGCTCAGCGCGACCGCCATGGCCCACCGCATGGCCGCGCAGTACGGGCAGTACTCGGCGCCGATGTACAGCATCTCCGGCTTGCCGTTGCTGGTCAGCGGCTTGCCCGAGCCCTTCGTCAGCGGCCTTGGGTTATAGCTGAGGGTCGAGCCGGTGGCCACGGTTGCCAGCGTGGAGACCGGCACCGAGGTGACGTTCTTGTACACGCTGGCCGGCAGCGGCTTCCCGCCCACCGGGAACTCGTTGTAGTTGTTGCTGGTCTTGTGCAGCACCTTGACCAGCACGATCGCCAGCACCACGACCGCGACCAGGGCGATCGCGCCGCCGGCAAGCAGCATGTTCCTGCGCGTCTCGGCCCGCCTGGCCGCGGCCTGCTGCGCGGCGATCCGGTCGCGGCTTGACTGCGTGCTGCTCGGC
>JASHQL010000507.1 GCA_030039155.1 Streptosporangiaceae bacterium
GCGGTCAAGCCGGCTGGCGCCTTGGGGGACCGGCCGGCTAGCTGACCGGGACCGACAGCAGCCCCGCCATCCGGTCAAGCGCGGCCGGGACCAGCCGGTAGTACACCCAGGTGCCGCGGCGCTCGCTGTCGATGAGCCCGGCCTCGCGCAGCACCTTCAGGTGATGGCTGATGGTCGGCTGGCTCAGGTCGAAGGGGGCGGTGAGGTCGCAGACGCAGACCTCGCCGCCCTCGCGGGCGCCGATCATGGACAGCAGCCGGAGCCGGACCGGGTCGCCGAGCGCCTTGAACACCGGTGCCAGCCCGGCCGCCGCGATCTCGTCGATCGGCTCGCTGACCAGGGCCGGCTGCGCACAGACATCCTGGCCGGTCAGCTCGATGATCGTGAGGCTGTCGCGGGCCTGCTGCATTGACATGGCTCTATGTTGACGACTGCCGACAGAGGCTGGCAAGCTAATCCCTGCATCGACAGCCGTCTATGCAGATCCCCTGGGAGTGCTGGCGTGACCGAGGCTGCGCTGTGGCGGCGGCTGGCTGCGGAGTTCCTTGGCAGCGCGTTCCTGGCCGCGCTGGTCATCGGGTCGGGGATCGCGGCCCAGCGGCTGTCGCCAGGCGACACCGGCCTGGAGTTGCTGGAGAACGCGGCCGCAACCGCAGCCGGGCTGTTCGCGATCATCCTGATGTTCGGCCCGGTGTCCGGCGGCCACTTCAACCCGGTCGTGTCGTTCGTGGATGCGGCGTTCGGCGGCATCTCCTGGCGCGATGCGGCGGCGTACCTGCCGGTGCAGGTGGCCGGTTGCACCGCCGGCGCGGTCGCCGCAAACCTGATGTTCGCCTTGCCGGCGGTCAGCATCTCGGTCAAGCACCGGGCTACGGCCGGGCATTTCCTGTCCGAGATCATCGCGACCTTCGGGCTGATGCTGGTGATCTTCGCGCTGGCGCGGTCAGGCCGGAGCCGGTCCACCGCCGCCGCGGTCGGCGCCTACATCGGCGCGGCCTACTTCTTCACCTCGTCGGCGAGCTTCGCCAACCCGGCGATCACCGTCGGCCGGATGTTCTCCGACACGTTCGCCGGCATCGCCCCGTCATCGGCCCCGGCCTTCATCGCCGCGCAGATCATCGGCGGCGTGCTGGCCATCGCGGTGCTCAGGATGCTCTATCCCGGCCTCACTCCGGCGGACGCCGCCGAGGTCACCGTGCCGCACGAGCACGCCGCCAGCGATGCCGCCGCTACCGCCATCTGCCGACTGCCTTACTCCCGCTGAACGACACGACGGAGCCAGCTCATGCACCTGGTCATGATCGGCGGCAGCGATGCCGGCATTAGTGCTGCGCTGCGCGCCCGCGAGCTCGACTCGTCCGCGGATGTCACTGTCGTGGTCGCCGATGCCTACCCGAACTTCTCCATCTGCGGCATCCCGTACTACGTGTCCGGCGAGGTGACCCACTGGCGCAACCTCGCCCATCGCACCGTCGCCGATCTCGAGGCGACCGGGATGACGCTGCGGCTGGACACCACGGCCCGACGCATCGACGTTCCCGGCCGCAAGCTGCACCTCACCAGGCCGGCCGGCGAAGACGAGCTGATCCGCTACGACAAGCTCGTCATCGGCACCGGCGCTGTCCCGGTCCGGCCGCCAATCGACGGCCTCGACGGGCGAGGCGCGCTCGGCCCGGAGGACGGCGTGCACGTCCTGCACACGATGGGCGACACCTTCGCCGTCATGCGGACCATCGAAGAAGCCTCCCCGGCCAGCGCCATCATCATCGGGGCGGGTTATGTCGGGCTGGAGATGGCCGACGCGCTGACCGCGCGCGGCCTGGCGGTGACCCAGCTCGAGCAACTGCCCGAGGTTCTGGCGACCGTCGACGCCGAGCTTGGCGCGCTGGTGCGCGCCGAACTGGCCGCTCAGGGCGTGCAGGTGCTGACCGGCACCACTGCCCGCCGGATCAGCAGGGCGTCGGCTGGCGCCGCAGGCCGGCTGCGGGTCGAGGCGGTCACCGCGGGCGCGACCGTCGAGCGGACGGCCGATCTGGTCCTGGTCGTCACCGGCGTCCGCCCGGACACCGAGCTTGCCGCATCAGCCGGCGCCCGGCTTGGCGCCCGCGGCGCGATCCAGGTCGACCCGGCCATGCAGACCGGCCTGCCAGATGTGCTGGCCGCCGGCGACTGCGTCGTCACCCACCACCGGTTGCTCGGCGAGACCTACCTGCCGCTCGGCACCACCGCGCACAAACAGGGCAGGGTGGCCGGCGAGAATGCGCTCGGCGGACGACGCCGGTTCGTCGGCAGCCTCGGCACCCAGGTCGTCAAGATCTTCGATCAGGCCGCTGCCAGGACCGGGCTGCGGCACGACGAAGCCGCCGCGGCCGGATTCGACCCGCTGACGATCCAGTCAGCAGCTAACGATCACAAGGCCTACTACCCCGGCAGCCACCGGATCACGATGCGCGTCACCGGCGACCGGCGGACCGGGCGGCTGCTGGGCATGCAGTTGTTCGGCCACAAGCACGCGGAGATCGCCAAGCGCATCGACATCGCCGCCGCCGCGATCTTCAACAACATGACGGTCGAGGCCATCAGCGACCTCGACCTGTCCTACACCCCGCCGCTCGGAAGCCCATGGGAAGCAGTCCAGATGGGCGCCCAGGCCTGGGACCGGGAGGTTCAGTCACTCCGCAGGTAAGGAGAGTGCCCGATGACCAGCCACCACATGACGGACGCCGAGCGGACATCGCTACACAGCGCCGCTCGTGACCTGCACGCCGAATTCCGCGGCATCTTCGGGCGGGAGACGCTCGAATCCCTGCTGTTCGACAGCTACCACGAGCTGGCCTCGACCGCCACGGTCACCAGGTGGCTGGTGCTCGGAGCCGAGCGCTTCGCCCGCCAGCGCCTGCAAGCGCTCGCTCACGCCGAGAGCGCCGCCGAGGGCAGGGTGCCCGCAGTGCTGTTCCTTTGCGTGCACAATGCCGGGCGCTCGCAGATGGCGCTCGGCTGGTTCAGCCAGATCGCCGGAGCTCGGGCGATCGCGTGGTCGGGCGGCTCGGAGCCGGTTGCTGACGTGAACCCAAGCGTGCTCGCGGCCATGGCCGAAGTCGGCATCGACATCTCGCACGAGTTCTCCAAGCCCTGGACCGACGAGTTCGTGCTAGCCGCTGACGTCGTCATCACCATGGGCTGCGGCGACGCCTGCCCGCTGCTGCCAGGCAAGCACTACGAAGACTGGGAACTCGACGACCCGGCCGGCAAGACGCTCGAGCAGGTCCGCCCCATCCGGGACGAGATCAGGGACCGCGTCACGAACCTGATCGAGAAGCTGGCCAGCGCCCGGCCCGGCTAGCTCGCTGAGCACACCTGCCATCGGTGCGGCGCCGCCCGGTCGCAGCTATGCGTAGCGTTGGCTGCATGCTGGACCGGCTTACGCTGCCGCCACTGCCCACATTGCACGGCGAGCGCGTAATTTTGCGCGCGCCGCAGGATTCGGATGTCGACGACCGGCTCCGGCATCCGATTGACCCGGCGGAGGAAGACGGTTATGGCTCGTCCTGGCGGCGTGACTGGGACGGCCGCCGCTACCACACCAGGCAGCACCTGCTGGCCGGCCGCAGGCCGCCAGCTCCTGGCCGCTATCAATGGGCTGTCGAGTACGACGGGCATTGCATCGGCAGCGCGGGGCTCCGGGTCAACGCCGATCAGCATCGCGCGACCTATTCGGTGGGCTTGTTTGTCGCCGCCCTGCGCGGCCAGGGGCTCGGGCGTGAGGTGACCAGGCTGGCGCTGGCCTGGGCCTTCGATGAGCTCGGCGCGCATCGGGTCGAGCTTGAGGTGCTGGCCGCCAACACCAGGGCGGTCAACTGCTACCTGGCCTGCGGCTTCCGGCAGGAAGGCACCCGCAGGGAAGCCGAGCTGTACCCGGACGGCTGGCAGGACTTTCTCGAGATGAGCATCCTGCGCTCGGAGTACGCCGCCAGGCGCGAGCAGCCTCCTGCTGCCCGGCTGCGCTGCGGGATCGTGCTGCGCGTGCAGGAGGATGCCTGTCAGCTGCTGCGCGCCGGGCAGGCCTCCGTCGTGCCGTTCGCGGCGGCGTTCCCGTCGCCGCGGACCGATCGGGTGTCGCCGGGTCACCTCGTCGCGGTCGCGGCCGCCGATGACGGCGCGGAAGCTGTGGTCTGGCGCTGGTACGACGCCGTCACCCTCGGTGCGGAGGCGGACCTGATCCGGCTCTGGGAGCCGGCACACGGCGAAGTCCTCGCGCACTCCCGGCTCCCCCACCAGCCGCGACCGTCCGGCAGCCGGGCCTGGTTGTCGGCCGGACTGCCCGGCGCGGACTGGTGGGTCGCCGGCCCGGCCGTGCCGAATGCGGAGGACGCCGACGTTGAGCTGGCCGAGGTCTGGCGCTTCTGCACCGCGCACGGCCTCTGGCCTGGGCCGGCGCGGTGACGGCGCTGGCCGGCCGGAGCCTAGCGCTGGCCAGCAGCTGGCCTGGCCACCGGAACGACGCTCAGCAACCGGTCGAGTCCGCTGAAGTCATCCGGATTGGTGGTATACAACGGCAGGCCAGCGGCAATCGCAGTGGCGGCGATCATCAAGTCAGTAGCCCGACGACGAGGCTTTCGGCCGACGGCAACGACGGCGGCAACCACCCGGCCGTAAGCGCGGGCCGCCTCGGCATCAAACGGGATCGGATCGAACTCGTGCTCAGCGCGCTGCAGGATGTCGAGCCGCCGGGCTCGCTCAGCCGTCTCGTCGTAGCGGTCCTGCTCGCTATCCGGCCGCACCTCGTGCGGCCCGGCTGACAGCTCGGCCAGCGTGATGGCGCTGATCGCGATCTCGTCTGGCAACGCGGCCGGCGGTATCCGGTTGCGCAGGATCAAGATGTTCGTGTCGGCCATGCCGCGCTTCGGGCTGTCAGGCGTCATAACCGCCGCCGGTCCGCTCGGCTGCCGCCTGCTGATCGGCACGGAACGCGTCAGGTTCTACGACCGACGCGCTCTGCGACAAGGCTGCGAACTCCGTACGCGATACGAACCGCCTGCGCTGCCGGAGCGGAACCAGTTCGCCGATGCTCCGGCCATCTCGGGTCACGGTAAATGCCTGGCCAGCCTCGACAGCGTCCATGATCTCCCGCGACCGGAGCCGCAGGTCGCGCTGCGTGATCTCAGGCTGAGTGGTCACGAGTGCATGGTAGCACCCGGTGCTACAGCGTGCCGTCCAACGGCCGGGAACGCCGGGAAGGTGCAACTGAGCCAAGGTAAGCCAGCCACAACCAAGGCCCGGCTTGTGACATCGCATGACGTCAGAGTTCGGTGACGTCAGAGAAGGCGGCGGCAGCGGGCCTGCGTGAGATGCGGCGGTCGCCCGACGCGTGGTGATCCTCACCTGCGACTTCAGTGACCCTGACCTGTTCTGGCTGAACCGCGATTATCTGCCCAAGTTCGCCGACCTGGCCGCCGGTCGGCCTCCGGTGACGGAGCTGGCCGCCGCGATTTGGCGCCCGGCTGGAACCGGTGCTCATTCCCGGGGACTGCGCCGATGGCTTCTACCACGCCTACTGGCGCCGACCCGCGGCTTACCTGGACGAGCGGGTCCGCCGCGGCATCTCGATCTGGGCCAGAGTTGGGCCGGAGGCCGAGCGGCGGGTAGTGCAGAGCTGCTCATCGCCTGACCGCGGTAACCGGACCCGGCCGGAGTCCGTACCGGCAACGGACGAGCCGGCTGGCAGCAAGCACGACTATCAGACTCCGGCAAAGGGCTCTCGCTGTCTCGCCGACGGCCACGCGGCGGCCAGGATCGATCGTCCTGGGTGCGGCGGAAACCCAAGCGCCGACGACTATGGTCTGTTCCGTGGCGCTGTCAACGACTCTCAGCAGGCGATGAGCTCTCCCGCGGCCGACGGCGCGGAAGCCGGCCAGGCCTGGCTAGCACTCGCGCCGGACTACGAGCGGGCCCGAGCCAGGGAGGATTCCCTCGATCGGCTCGTCGAGTGGCCGGCCCAGCGAGACCTTCTGGGTGATGTCACCGGACTGTCGGTGCTCGACGCCGGTTGCGGCAATGGCGGCAAGCTCACCGAGCTGGTTCGAGACGGTGCAACCGCCTCTGTCGGTGTCGACATCAGCGGGAACTTCCTCACCGCCCGGCCGCCGGACCTGGAATTCATCCGAGGCGATCTCTCCGACCTGGATTCGGTGCCAGGGCTTGCCGGCCGGAAGTTCGACCGGATCTTGTTCCTGCAGTCGTTCGGCTACGCGAAGGACCCGGTCCGCACCCTGCAGGCAGCGCGAGCGATGCTGGCCGACGACGGATTCATCCTGCTGAGCAGGACCCAGCCGATCCGATATGCCGTCGAACGGGCCGAGCAGAATGGGACTTCCCTGGGCGAGGAGTACTTCTCCGCTGCCCCCTATACCTACCGCACCGGCTGGAACGACCAGGTTGCGCTGACAAAACGCACCTACACCATCTCCGGCCTGATCAACGTGTTCAGTGCGGCCGGGCTGTGGATTGAAACCGCGATCGAGCCGCAACTGTCCGAGGACGCGCGGCGCCGCTACCCGCACAAGCAGGCGTGGCTGAACAAGTACCTCGGCATTCTGATCTTCAAGCTCCGGCCCCGCCCTTGAAGCTCAGTGTGCAATGCGGATCAGCCGGGACTGGCCCGTTCACACAGAAAGGAAAAAGGCCCGGCTCCTGTTCAGGAATCGGGCCCCTACCCTGGTAGCGGGGGCGGGATTTGAACCCGCGACCTCTGGGTTATGAGCCCAGCGAGCTACCGAACTGCTCCACCCCGCGTCGTTGTCCCTTCACTGTAGGGCCACCTAAGACCGGCAGGCAAATCAGGTTCCGGACAGCGGGCCGCCCACGATCGACATCCAGATCACGTAGTGGGTGCGCCATGGCTGGCTCGGCTGGACCGTAAGCTCACGCGGATCCATGGTGGTGACCAGGCTCATCGCGAGCGACGGGGTGCCGCCGAACCGGCGCAGCGGCCCCGGCCTGGCGGCGAGCAGCACCGGACGCCGGCCGTCATGCGAGATGGCGTTGATCACCGCGTCGACCCTGCTCGCTGACTGGCCCACCATCGATGCCGTCGGCAGCCCGCAGATGCCCCGGATCACCTGGGTGAACTTCTGCGCGGTCGGATAGCTGATGATGACGACCGAGGCGTTGGCCGGGATCGTGGCGCACAGCGACCTGACCGCGGCTGTCTGGCCAATCCCGACCCGGCGCAGCGCCAGTCCCTGCGCCACCGGGCGGAGGCCGCCGCCCTTGCCCGTGTGCGTCAGGCCGAGCCCGAACGCGGTGGCGACCGTCGGCACCAGCAGGGCCGCGACGCAGAGCAGCCCGACCGCAGCGGCGCTGCCCCGCCTGGCGCCGCGGGCGCGGGCAAGGCCGGTGAGCCAGCCGCCGGCCCACATGCAGGCGAGCACCAGCCCAGGCAGCACGATGACCGCCAGACGCCGGCTCCCCCACGGCTGGTCAGGGCTGATGTCCGGATCCCAGAGCACCACCGCCGAGCCGGCGCAGATGATCGCCAGCGGCAGTCCCCAGGTGCGCCAGGCTCGCAGCGGATCCCGCCAGGTGAGCAGCGCGCGCAGCACCCGCCGGGTGAGCAGCGCTACGCCGAAGCCGCCAAGCAGCACGGCCGGCAAGCCCACGTACCAGACGACCCAGTACAGGGCCTCTTCGCTGTACGGGCGTGCCGGGTTCACCGGCAACCCGAGCAGGTGCTGCAGGTGCGCGAGGTACCGCGACATGACCGGCCCCGGCTTGGCCTGCGCGAACTTGACTAGCGGCCGGATGGCGAACCCGACAAGCGCGGCGACCACTAGCACGCTGCCGAGTTCCGGCAGCCAGCGCAGCGGCCGCCCGGCGAGCAGCTTCCGCACCCGTGCCCGGAGCTTCGGCAGCCGCATGACCTGCACCAGCACGATGGTGATCGCGGCCAGCCAGACCGCGGCGACAGCGAGTTCCTCAAGCGTGGTGCCAGCGGTGTCGATGACCGGCCTGGCAAGCAGGTAGCAATCGGCCAGGCCGTAGCCGACGCCGATCAGCACCCCGGCGCAGAACGGGAACGCGATCGGCCTGCGGGCCGCCACGATGATGATGCCGAACGGGACCACCGGCAGCAGGTAGACCAGGGTGTTCAGGCTCACCAGCGTGCCGAGCCCGAGGGCCAGGCCTGCCATCGCCGC
>JASHQL010000508.1 GCA_030039155.1 Streptosporangiaceae bacterium
CCGGACGGCAGCTGGCACATCGAGGGCGTCAAGCGCTTCATCACCAGCGCAGAGCACGACATGGCCGACAACATCCTGCACGTGGTGCTGGCCCGCCCCGAGGGCGCGGGCGTCGGCACCAAGGGCCTGTCGATGTTCCTGGTGCCCAAGTACCTCATCAACGAGGACGGCTCGGTTGGCGAGCGCAATGGCGTCTACGTGACCAACGTCGAGCACAAGATGGGGCTGAAGGTCTCTACCACCTGCGAGCTGACGTTCGGCGCGGAGCACCCGGCGGTCGGCACCCTGATCGGCGGGGTGCACGACGGCATCAGGCAGATGTTCATGATCATCGAGTTCGCCCGGATGATGGTCGGCACGAAGGCGATCGCGGCGCTGTCCACCGGCTACCTGAACGCGCTTGACTTCGCCAAGAACCGGGTGCAGGGCTCGGACTTGACCCAGCTGACCAACAAGGCGGCGCCGCGAGTGACGATCATGCACCACCCGGACGTGCGCCGCAGCCTGATGCTGCAGAAGGCGTACGCCGAGGGCATGCGGGCGATGGTGCTCTACACCGCGAGCCAGCAGGACGCGGTCCAGATCGCCGCGGCCAGGGGCGTAACTGACGAGGTGGCCGTGGCCATGAACGACCTGCTGCTGCCGGTCGTGAAGGGCGTCGGTTCAGAGCGCGGCTACGAACTGCTCGCGCAGTCGCTGCAGACCCTCGGCGGCTCTGGCTACCTGCAGGACTACCCGCTCGAGCAGTACATCAGGGACGCCAAGATCGACAGCCTGTACGAGGGCACCACCGCGATCCAGGGCATGGACCTGTACTTCCGCAAGATCGTCAGGAACCAGGGCGCGGCGCTCGGCCAGCTGCTCGGGCAGGTGCGCGAGTTCGCCGTGGCCGACGGCGGCAACGGCCGGCTGAAGGCAGAACGAGCCGCCATCGCCAGGGCCGCCGACAACGTCGAGGCGATCGTGGCCGCGCTGAACGGCTATCTGGGTGCCAGCCTCGAGCAGCCCGCCGAGATCTACCGGGTCGGGCTGAACACCACCAGGCTGCTGCTCGCGCTCGGCGACCTGGTGATCGGCTGGCTGCTCGGCCGGCAGGCCGAGGTCGCGCTGGCCCGGCTGGATGCCGGCGACCAGCTGCTTGCCGCCGACCGGTCGTTCTACCAGGGCAAGATCGCGGCGGCGCAGTTCTTCGCGGCGACCGTGCTGCCCAGGCTTGCCGCGGAGCGCGAGGTGGCCGAGGCCACCTCGCTGGACGTGATGGACGTGCCAGAGGACGCCTTCTGAGCGTCGCAGCCAGCGGGCTGCCCGGCCAGCCGCGGCCAGCCGCGGCCAGGAACGGCCAGCCGCGGCCAGCCGCGGCCAGGAACGGCCAGGAACGGCCAGGCTAGGCCAGGCCCAGGCCAGGCCCAGGCCAGGCCGGGCCAGGCCAGGTCTGCCGGTGCAGCAGAAGCCGCGCGCCGCTGCCGTGCATGCACTCACTAAACGTGCCTGACCGATAACGTGCTGTCACCGAGCCTGCGCCCGCGGGCTCGCGAACGGGCCTCAGAGGGGGACAGCACATGCGCAAGACCCGAGCCACCCTGGTCGGTGCGGCGGCGGCAGCCATGGTGATGAGCGGCGCGGGGCTGGCGGCAGCCAGCGGCAGCGCGGCGGCAGCCAGCGCAGGCCGGTCAGGAATCGAGCACTTCAGCCTGATGACCACCGTGCCGAGCGCGCGCAGATACACGGTGATCGCGCACGGCGTGTTCACCGCAGGCGGCGTGGACATCGCCGGCCGGACCACCGACACGATCAAGTTTGGCCGCGGCAGCTTCAAGATCCACCATGGCGGCAAGGTCACCGTCATCAGGCAGTCCGGCAACCGCAGGACCTGCCTGGGCAGGTTCGAGGGGACGGCCAAGTTCACGATCGGCGGCGGTACCGGCGCGTACCGGCGAATCCGCGGCTTCGGCAAGGCTCTGATCAGCGAGCTGGCCATCTTCCCCCGCACCAGGGGCCGGTGCAACTTCAACCGCAACCCGCTGACCAACCAGGAGACCATCAGGGCGCGGGCGCACATCAGGCTGTAGTCAGCCCGCCCCGGTCGATCGTGGCCGCTCGCCTGCCGGACGCGGGCGGCCGGCCACGATCACGGCCGGCCGGTCAGATCTCGAACTGGACCGAGTGCCGCTCGCTGGTCATCGGCCCGCTCAGCCGCCTGATGATGTCCTGGTGCTCCGGGTGGTTCCGGTAGCCCAGGTAGCTGTCGGCGTCATCGAAGTCAGCCACCACGGCGAAGTCGTAGTTGCCTTCGATGAGGCCGGCGTCGGGACCGGCGAGCAGCGCGCGGTTGCCCTGCAGCCGCGGCCGCAGCTCAGCCAGCTCAGCCGCGAACTGCTGCTCGGTCTCCGGCGTCGCCGAGGAGTTCCAGCGGAACAGCGTGACGTGCCTGATCATTCGGCTCCTCTCAGGACCAGGCCAGCATGTGCAGCGGGTCGGTCAGCATCGCGCCGACGTCGCGCAGCACGGCCGAGCCCAGGTCACCGTCCACGATCCGGTGGTCGAACGACAAGGCCAGCGTGCACACCTTGCGCACCGCGAGCTCCCCGTCCACAACCCACGGCGCATCCTTGACCTGTCCGAACGCCAGGATCGCTGCCTCGCCGGGCGACAGGATCGGGGTCCCGGTGTCCACCCCGAACACGCCGACGTTGGTAATCGTGATGGTGCCGCCGGTCAGGTCGGCCGGCCTGGCCTTGCCGGCCCGCGCGGTCTGCGCGAGCTCGCCGAGTGCGGCTGCCAGCCCGGCCAGGCTCAGCGCCTGCGCATCCTTCACGTTCGGCACGACAAGCCCGCGGTCGGTCGCCGCGGCGATGCCCAGGTTCACGTAGTGCTTGACCACGATCTCCTGCGCCGCGTCGTCCCAGCTGGAGTTGATCATCGGGTGCCGCGCCGCGGCCACGATCAGCGCGCGCGCCACCAGCAGCAGCGGCGAGACCCGCACTTCGGCGAACTCGGGCAGCGCCTTCAGCCGCGCGGTGGCCGCCAGCGTCTGGGTGATATCGATCTGCAGGAACTCGGTCACGTGCGGCGCGGTGAACGCGCTCGCCGCCATCGCGGCCGCGGTGTGCTTGCGCACGCCCCTGATAGGAATGCGCTCCTCGCGGTGCGCGACCTGACCGCCGTCCGCACTGCCCGTCATTAGGGCGGGAACGCCTTCCGGCACACCTGATGCCGCCGCAGCCTCGACGTCGGCCCTGGTAATCGAGCCGCTCGGTCCGCTGCCGGTGAGCAGCGCCAGGTCGACGCCGAGGTCCTTGGCCATCTTCCGGACCGGCGGCTTGGCCAGCGCCTTGGCCCCTGGCGCCTGGCCTGCGGCCGATCCGTTGGCCTGCCCGCCACCAGCCTCGCCGGTGACGCCGCCACCAGCCTCGCCGGTGGCGGCCGGCCCGGCCTGGGCCGGCTCGGCCGGCCTGGCCTTGCCGGCCCGCGCGGTCTGCGCGAGTTCGCCGAGTGCGGCTGCCAGCCCGGCCAGGCTCAGCGCCTGCGCATCTTTCACGTTCGGCACGACAAGCCCGCGGTCGGTCGCCGCGGCGATGCCCAGGTTCACGTAGTGCTTGACCACGATCTCCTGCGCCGCATCGTCCCAGCTGGAGTTGATCATCGGGTACCGCGCCGCGGCGACGATCAGCGCGCGCGCCACCAGCAGCAGCGGCGAG
>JASHQL010000048.1 GCA_030039155.1 Streptosporangiaceae bacterium
CTGCGCCGCCCGGTAGTCCCGGTCAGCCGCAAGGTCGGGATGGCCACGCTGCGCAGCTACCTGGCGGTCGCCACCGTGCTGGTCGCGGTGAAGATCGTGCAACTGGCCATCGCGCACTAACCAGGCTCGCCAGGGTGGGCGTCGGGCGGCTCGGCGGCCTCCCGGCGCCGCCAGCTTTCCGGCAGCGCCGCTTCCAGCACGTCGTCCACGGTGATCAGGCCGATCATCATCTTCCTGTCGTCCACCACCGGGATCGTGACCAGGTTGTAGTCGCTCATCAGCACCGCCACGTCGACCACGTCGGTATCCGGCCTGACCCGGACCGGGTCGTCGTCGCAGACATCGCCGAGCCGCGTATCGGCCGCCGCCTGCACCAGCGTGACCAGCTTGGCGACACCGGCAAGCCGGCCGCGCTCGTCAACCGCGTGCACGCTGGTCAGTGCCTCGGGCTGCTGCCCGGCGGCGGCCGCGACCGCGGCGATCGCGGCCGCCACGCTCGCGCTGGCCGGCACCGCCACGTAGTCCATGCCCATCAGCCCGCCCGCGCTTGCCGGGTTGTAGCCGAGCAAGGTCAGCACCTTGGCGCGCTGCGAGGCTGGCAGCAGGTCAAGGACGTTCTGGCGGCGGCGCTGCGGCAGGTCGCCGATCGCGTCGGCGGCATCATCGGCGCGCATCCTGGCCAGCACCGAGGCGATCTCCGCGTCGGTCCGCGCGCCGAGCAGCCTGCTCGCCCGGTCCTCGTCGAGTTCCTCGAACACGTCGGCCTCAAGCTCGGGGTCGGCGCTGACCTGGCCGAGTATCTCGCTCTCTTCTTCCCGCGAGGATTCTTCGAGCAGGTCGGCGATCTGGGCCGGCTTGAGCCGCCTGATCCGGCCGAACTGCAGCCTGGACCGCGCGCTGCCGGTGTGCCCGATCAGCGGCTCGAAGTTCTGCCACTCGCCGAACGGATGCTGCGCCGCGCCGCCCTGCCTGGCCTGCCCGCCTGGCAGCAGCCGCCGCGGCCGCCGGTGGCTGTCCACGCCGGTCACCACCAGCTCGCCGCCGCGGCGGCCGAGTTCCAGGTCGGCCGCCCTGATCAGGTGGGCACTGTGCACGTCGATGAGCCGGTGCCCGAGCACGTCGGCGCGCAGCAGCACCTCGCCCTCGCGCCGCTCGAACCTGCGCAGGTCCAGCCTGGCGCTGAGCAGCCGGAGCCCGCCGCCGCCGAACGCGGCGACCTGGTCGATGGGCACGAAGACCGACCTGCCGCCGACCGTGGCGACCAGCCCGGTCACCTCCGGGTAGTCGGCGCCCCGCAGCCGGACGATCACGTCCGACAGCCTGCCGATGGTCTCGCCCCGCTTGTCGGTGATCGGCTGGCGGAGCAGCCAGGACAGGTGCATGGTGGCTGGCCCGCCGCCAGGCGCCTGACTGGTCACGTGATCTGCCTCACTTCTGGCACTGGCTGATCCGATCACCTTGCCATGTCCGAGTACTCTGCGGCTGCCCAGCCTCCCGGCCGGCCAGGTCGCGATGGTATGAAGGCCACGGTAGGGATCTATCGCGGCGCCGAGCACCGAGGGGAGGAACGCGGCCGGATGGCCATGCGCAGAACAGCCGGCACCCTGGTGCGGAAGGACGACCTGGCCGAGGGCATCGGCTACGCGCTGAAGCGCAAGTTCCTCGGCCGGCCGCTGATCAACGAGCAGCTCGGCGAGCAGCGGCTGTCCAAGCCGCTGGCGCTCGGCGTGCTCTCCCCCGACGGCATCTCATCCTCTGCCTACGGCACAGAGGAGATCCTGATCGAGCTGATCAAGGGCGGCCTGCTGGCGTCGGCGTTCACGCTGATCCTGCCGCTGACCGGGGTCGTGCTGTTCGTGATGATCCTGGTGGTGCTGTCCTACCGCGAGGTCGTCATGGTCTACACCAGGGCGGGCGGCTCGTACGCGGTGGCCAGGGAGAACTTCGGCCCGCGGGTGGCCCAGATCGCGGCGGTCGCGCTCATGATCGACTATGTGGTGACCGTGTGCGTGCAGATCGCGGCCGGCACCGCCGCGGTGGCCTCGGCCATCCCCGCGCTGAACAACGACACCACGCTCACCCTGGTCTCCATCGGCGTGGTGCTGATCATGCTGTACGGCAACCTGCGCGGGATCAGGGAGGCAGGCAGGTCGTTCGCGGTGCCGACCTACCTGTTCTCGGCCGTGATCATCGTGATGATCGTGACCGGCCTGGTCCGCGAGCTGGTCAGCGGGCTGCCGCTGTACCACCCGCACGCTGGCGTCTACACCGGCACGCCGAACCATGACTCGCTGATCACCTTCGGCCTGATCTTCGTGCTGCTGCGCGCGTTCGCCAACGGCGGCTCGTCGCTCACCGGTATCGAGGCGGTGTCGAACGCGGTCAGCGCGTTCAAGCCGCCCGAGGGCCGCAACGCCAGGCGGGTGCTGGTGATCGAGGGGGTCATCCTCGGCACCCTGGTGGCGGGCATCTCGTGGCTCGCGCACATCACGCACGCCAGGCCGTATGTCAGCGGCGTGCCGACGGTCATCTCCCAGGAGGCCAGGCTCGTCTTCGGCTTCGGAGTCATCGGCACGATCATGTACGTCGTCGTGCAGACGGCGACCGCGCTGATCCTCTACACCGGCGGCAACACCAGCTTCAACGGCTTCCCGTTCCTGGCCAGTTTCGTGGCCGAGGACGCGTTCCTGCCGCGCTGGCTGACCAAGCGCGGGCACCGGCTGGTGTTCTCCAACGGCATCATCGTGCTCGCGGTGCTGTCCATCTCGCTGCTGGCGGCGGTTGGCTCGAACGTCAACGCGCTGGTCCCGTTCTATGCGATCGGCGTGTTCACCGCGTTCACCATGGCCGGCTTCGGGATGGCCAGATATCACCACCGGACCAGGAACCCCGGCTGGCGGCACCGGCTCGTGATCAACTTCTCGGCCGGCGTCACGTCGCTGATCGTCGTGCTGATCTTCGCGGTGGTGAAGTTCACCGAGGGCGCCTGGCTGGTCGTGATCATGTTCGCGGCTGGCGTGCCCTCGCTGATCTACCTCAACCGGCAGTACCGGCTTGAGGCCACGGTGCTCGAGGGCATCGGCAGCCGGCGGGCAGGCCGGCGGCCGCCGGACCCGCCGACCTACTCACGGCGCAGCGTGATCGTTTTCGTGGACGACTTCGACCTGGCCACCATCGCCGGGCTCAGGTACGCACGCAGCCTGCGGCCGACCTCGCTGCGCGCCGTGCACTTCGTCATCGACAACGTGCAGGCCGACCGGCTCAGGAACGACTGGGTCAGGGCCAACACCGGCATCACCCTTGACTTCGTCGACTGCCCTGACCGCAGGCTGGCCAGGGCCGCCGCGGAAATGGTCAGTGCCGAGGCCGTGCTGCCCGGCGTCGGCGTGACCGCGATCCTGCCGCGGCGGAGCTACGCGCCCATCCTCGGCAGGCTGCTGCACGACAGGACGGCCGACAAGATCGCCGCTGTGGTGAGCCGGATCCCGCACGCGGTCGCCACGATCGTGCCGTTCGACGTGCGCAGCCGGGTCGAGGTGCTGGCGGGCCGGGCAGCAGAGCCCGGGCCGGCCGGGGCACCGGCGACGCTGGCCGAGCAGCCGGCCGGGGCGGGCCACG
>JASHQL010000509.1 GCA_030039155.1 Streptosporangiaceae bacterium
CACCACCGAGCACGGCAGTTTCTTCGTGATGGCGCACTTCCACTACACGATCATGGGCGGGCTGATCTTCGCGTTCATGGCCGGCCTGTACTACTGGCTGCCGAAGATGATGGGCATCAGGCTGAACAAGACACTGGGCTACTGGCAGTTCTGGATCATGTTCATCGCGTTCAACTCCACGTTCCTGCCGTTGTTCGCGGTCGGCATGGCCGGGCAGCCGCGGCGGGTATTCGAGTACGCGACGAACCTGACCGGCCTGAACGACTGGGTGTCGATCTCCTCGTTCGTGCTCGGCTTCGCGATCCTGCTGTTCGTGATCAACTTCGTGCACTCGACGGTGATCGCGAGGGTGCGCGAGGAAGGCAACCCGTGGCAGTCGCGCGGGCTTGAGTGGCAGATCCCGTCGCCGCCGCCTGAGCACAACTTCGACCGTGTTCCCGTGGTGCTGACCGGGCCGTATGAGTACGGCACCAAGGAACCGCAACCGGTGGCCGACCTGAACCCGCCAGCCGGGGTGCTGACCGCGGCGTTCGCCGGCTCACCGACGGCACGAGCGGAGGCATGACAGATGGCCGAGACGACCGCATCACCAGCGCTGAGCCCCGAGGACGAGGAGGCTGCGTTCTACCACGAGGCGGGCCTCAATGCCTCATGGACCGGCGCGCGGCTGGCGATCGGGGCGTTGTCCTTCGGGTTCGGCAGCTTCATCTTCGCCTTCTTCTACCTGCGTTCGCTGAACTCGCACGGGCGGTGGTATCCGAGCAACTTCCACGGCCCGAACGTGACGCTCGGCACCATCATCATGGCGGCGGTCGTGGTGAGCGCGCTGGTGCAGACGCTGGCGCTGCAGCGGCTGAAGGCCGGGCACAAGGCACCGTGGCAGGCCGGCGCGGCGGTTGCGCTGGCGCTCGGCGTGGCGGCGGTGGCGCTGCAGATCCTGCAGCTGCTGTTCCTGCCGTTCTGGCCGGGCCGTGACGGCTTCGCCAGCGTGTTCACCGGCTCAACCCCGGTCAGCCTGACCATCGAGCTGTGCGTGATGATCTGGCTGGAGATCCTGATCATGCGGTGCCGGTCGATCCCGCAGATCTCGTTCGTGGAGCAGCCACCGACCTTCGACGAAGCATTCTCGGTGCAGCGGTTCCAGGCCTCGCTCAGCGCGTTCACCGTGGTCTGGAACTACCTGGCCGTGGTCGCCATCGTGATGTGGATACTGTTCTATCTGGTGAAGTAGGGAAGCGAGCGGATGGGCAAGGTAACGGCTCACTGGCAGCCAAGTCTGCTGGTGCTTGTCTGCTACGCCCTGGTGGCGTGCTGCCAGCTCGTCGGCTACCTGGCCCTGCGTGGCGGCAGCACGGCCGAACGGCGGCGGCAGCTCGACCAGCAGGCGCTGGCGTTCCACCTCGGCCTGCTGGTCGTGCTGATCGCCTTCATCTCGCCCATCCGCTACTGGTCGTCGGTCTACGTCTGGGTGCATGCGATGCAGGACGTGCTGCTGGCGTACGTGGCACCGATCCTGATCGTGCTCGGCGCGCCGTGGCAGCCGCTGCGCCGGGCCCTGGATCTGGCCATCAGGCGCGGATCGGCAGACCGGGCCGGGCACGCTATCGACCCGGCCGATCAGCCAGAGACCGGAGGGAGCAGGCGCTGGCCCGCCAGGCCGGTGGTCGCCGTGGTGGCGTTCAACGTGGTCTGGCTCGGCTGGCACGTGGCGCCGGCGCTGTTCGACGCGACTCGCAGCAACCTGCTTGCCCAGTACGCCGAATACGCCTGCTACCTGCTGGTCGGCACGGTGTTCTGGCTGCAGCTCATGGGCTCCGCGCCGTTCCGGCCGACGCTGACCCTGCTGCGCCGGATCCTGCTGCTGGTGGCCACCACCGTCGTCAGCACGATCCTTGGCATGATGCTGGTGTTCAGCTCGGGCCGCTGGTACCCGGTCTACGGCGTCACGGCGCACCACATCATGACGCTGCTCGACGATCAGCAGCTCGCCGGGGCCGTGCTCTGGATGGGCGTGCTGCCGCCGCTGGTCGTGGCCGGGGTGGCCCTGCTGATGCGGTGGTTCGATGACGAGGAGAGGGACGCCATCTCGGCCGACCTCAACCGGCTGCTGACCAGGCAGCGATCTTCCTGGCCGTCACGGTCGGTGATCAGATGAACAGTTACGAGATGCCAGGCACCATGACCACTGCCAGGAGGCAGCAGTGCGCGGATTCCTGATCGCGTCAGGTATCACCCCTGATAACACCCCGCACGGGTACAACTGGACCTTCCTGTTCCCGATGCTGTTGTTCATCGTCATCGCCGGCGTGCTGTACCTGGTGCTGACCAGGCCGCACGAGGTGCCAGGTCATGGGACGCTGCCGATGGCAGCACGGGGTGCCATCGGCGCACACCCTGGAGCGGGTAACGTAGCTGCGGCAACCGCGGTGCCGCAGGCCACGCAGCCAGCCGGCGCGACGGCTGTGGGCAGCACCGAGCAGACGCAGACTGCGGCGGAGTCGTCCGCGGAGGCCAGCACTGCCGATACCGAAGAGGGTACGGAGGCTAGCGAGTGACACAGGCAACGAGCGCGCTTGGCGTCCCTGCCGGACAGCCAGCCACGGAGTCCGGTGGCGCCGGGACCGGCCGCCGCAGCTTCCGGGTGGTGGCGCGCTCGTTGTTCCTGCTGACCAAGCCCAGGATCATCGAGTTGCTGCTGGTCACCACGCTGCCGACCATGCTGCTGGCCGCCCGCGGACTGCCGTCGGCCGGGCTGATCGGGGTGACCCTGCTCGGCGGCGCGCTCGCCGCAGGCAGCGCGAACACGATCAACTGCTATATCGACCGTGACATCGACGCGGTCATGAAGCGAACCTCGCGCAGGCCGCTGGTGGCCAAGGGCGGTGCCACCACGGTCAAGCCAGCCGAGGCGCTGGCGTCCGGCATCGTGCTTGGGGCGGCAGCCACCCTGCTGCTCGGCCTGCTGGCCAACTGGCTGGCGGCAGCGCTGGCGGACGCCGCGATCTTGTTCTACGTGTTCGTCTACACGCTCGGGCTCAAGCGCAGGACCGCCTCGAACATCGTCATCGGCGGTGCCGCAGGCTGCTTCCCCGTGCTTGTCGGCTGGGCGGCCGTCACCGGCCGGGTCAGCCTGGCCGCCATCGTGCTGTTCGCGGTGATCTTCTTCTGGACGCCGCCGCACTTCTGGGCGCTGGCGATGAAGTTCAAGGACGACTACGCGGCGGCCAACGTGCCGATGCTGCCGGTGGTCGCGGCGCCACCCGCGGTCGCCAGGAAGATCCTCTTCTATTCCTACGTGATGGTAGCCGCCACGCTGGCGCTTGCGCCCTATGCCGGCTGGCTCTACGGCGGGTGTGCGGCAGTCCTTGGCGTCTGGTTCCTGACCGAGGCGCACCGGCTGCGCGGCCGGATCACGGCCGGCAGCGCGCCTGCCCCGATGCGGCTGTTCCACCTGTCCATCGCTTACCTGACGCTGCTGTTCGCGGCGATAGCGATCACCGCGCTGCTGCCCATCGGCCAGCACTGGTAGACAGCGGCTTAGCCAGGGCAGTTCGGGCCGGCCCACTCGTTCCCCGCCATATCGGCGTGCCCGCAGGTTGGCCGTATTGTGGCAGCAGGGCCACTGGCTGAGGCGATGACCTCGCACGCGGAGGTATCGGACATGAACCTGGGCAGTTTCCCGCGGCGCCGGGCGCGGTGGGCGGTGCCTGCCGGTGCCCTCTGCGCGGTCGGGGTGGTGGCCGTCGCGTCGACGGTGGCCAGCGCGCACTCGGTGCCGAACCTGCCGCGGCGCTCGGCCGAGCAGTTGCTGGCCGGCCTGCAGGCCGCCGAGACCAGACCGCCCGCGCCGATGACCGGCACGGTGCAGGTGACCATCGCGCTCGGGCTGCCGAGCCTGCCATCGGCGGCCGGGGTGAATACCCCGTTCTCTGCGCTGACCGGAACGCACCAGTTCGGCATCTGGTACGCCAGCCCCACCAGGTTCAGGCTCGCCGAGCAGGGCTCGCTCAGCGAGACCGACCTGCGCAGGGACGGCAGCCGGGTCTGGCTCTGGAATTCCCGTACCCAGACCGCGACCAGGCTGCTGCTGCCCGGCCAGGCTCGCGGCCGCACTGGCAGCATCCGGCCGCTGCCGGCCGGGCCGCTCTCCTCCCCGGCGGCGATCAGCGCACTGCTGGCCGTGGCCGGGCGCTCGACGGCGATCACCGTCGGGCAGAACGTGACGGTGGCCGGGCGGCCCGCCTACCAGCTGGTGATCAAGCCAAGGACCAGCAAGTCGCTGATCGGCCGGATCGACATCGCGATCGACGCGGCTAGGCACATCCCGGTGCAGCTGGCCGTCTTCGCCAGGGGCGCCGCCCAGCCGTCCGTGCAGATCGGCTACACCTCGCTGTCCTTCGGCCAGCCGGCCGGCTCGAACTTCAGCTTCAGCCCGCCGCCCGGCGCGAAGGTACGGACGGTCAGCGCGTCGGCGCTGTTGCCGTCCGCAAGCCCGGCCGGGTCGGCGAGCCAGCTGCCCGGCGTGCCGGCTGGCAGCAAGGCCAGCTCGGTCTACGGCTGGTACGTCGTGCCAGGCGTGGCCTCCACGCACCGGGTGGCGGTGTACGCCGGCGGCAGGCAGGTACAGCTGACGCCCGCGGCGTTGCGCCAGCAGCTCAGCCGGGTGCCGAAGAGCGAGCGGCCGGGCCTGCGCCGCGCGCTCAAGCTGCACCTGCACTTCTCCTTCACCAGCCCGCAGCAGCTCCCCGCCATCGTCCGCTCGCAGCTGCAGCGGCTCGGCGTCCTCGGTACGACCACGCCGAGCTCGACGGCACCGCAGCTGCTCGGCAACGGCTGGCTGACGGTGCTCCGCACGGCGCCGGTGCCTGGGCTGGCGCAGCTTCTCAGGCAGTTGTCCGGCAGGCAGGCGATCACCTCGGCGTACACGGCCACCGGCCCGACCAGCAACTCCGCGCTCGGCGCCGCCACGGCCGGGTCTGACCTGGCCTTGCCGCGGGCGCTCGCCGAGGTCGCCACCCCGGTGCGCGGCAGCTGGGGCAGCGGCAGGCTGCTGCGCACCAGCCTGGTGTCCTTGCTGTTCACCAGCGACGGCCGGGTGCTCATCGGGGCGGTCACGCCGTCGGTGCTGTACGCCGACGCAGCCGGATGAGCCGTGACGAAGTCGGCTTCGGCCAGGGCAAGCCGCCCGACCGCGACGGCAGCGCGGTCCGCTGGTCGGCTGCCGCGCAGCAGGCCGGGCCGCTGGCCGAACGGGCCGTGCCGCGGTCAGGGCAGGCCGTGCCGCGGTCAGGGCAGGCCGGGCCGTGGTCAGGGCGGTCCGGGCCGCGGGCCGGGCAGGCTGACCTGGCGATCGCCAGCCGCGGGCTGACCAAGCGGTTCCGCCGCGGCCAGCTTGCCGTGGACGGCATCAACCTGGCGGTGCCGGCCGGCTGCGTGTACGGCTTCCTCGGGCCGAACGGCTCGGGCAAGACCACCACGATCAGGATGCTGCTCGGCCTGATCCAGCCGACAGACGGCGGCCATCAGCTGCTCGGCAGCGCGATGCCGGCCGGCCTCAACGCGGTGCTGCCGCGGGTTGGCTCGCTGGTCGAGGGCCCGGCGTTCTACCGGCACCTGTCCGGCCGGGCGAACCTGGCCAGGTTCGACGCGGCCGACCGGACCGCCGACCGGCGCACCGCGAGGGCCAGGATCGACCAGGCGCTCGACCGGGTCGGCCTGCTGGCCGCGGCCGGCAAGCATTACCGCGCCTACTCGCTTGGCATGAAGCAGCGGCTGGCCATCGCCGTCAGCCTGCTGCAGCCGCGTGACCTGGTGATCCTCGACGAGCCGACGAACGGCCTCGACCCGCAGGGCACCCGCGAGGTGCGGGCGCTGATCAGGCAGATCGCCGCCGACGGCGTCACCGTGTTCGTGTCGTCGCACCTGCTCGCCGAGGTCGAGCAGACCTGCACGCACGTCGGGGTGATGCGGACCGGCCGGCTGGTCTTCCAGGGCACGCTGGCCGAGCTGCGGGACCAGCACGCGCCCAGGATCGTGGTCAGGACCAGCCAGCCGGAGCTGGCCGCCAAGGTGCTCGCCGACCTGGAGCTGGCCGAGGTCACCTCCGACGACCACCAGGTCAGCGCGCTGCTCGGCGACGCAGCCCCGGAGCAGGTCAACGCGACGCTGGTCAGGGCGGGCGTGCCGGTGGCCGCCCTGGACACGCCGAGGCCGAGCCTGGAGGACCTGTTCGTGCAGCTCACCGGGGAGGGTTTCGATGTCGACGGCTGACCAGGCGGTGCAGGCAGGGCCGGCCAGGCCGGCCAGCCTCGGCCCGGTGCTGCGCTGGCTGCGGTTCTTCTGGTCAGAACTCAGCCTGATCTTCCGGCGGCCGCGCAACCTGGCCATGCTCGCGGTGATCGCGGCCATCCCGGTGCTGCTCGGCGTGGTGCTGAAGGTCTCGGCACCCGCTGCTGGCAACGGGCCGGCCTTCGTGAACCAGGTCACCCAGAACGGGGTGTTCCTCACCCTGGCGGCGCTGGTGGTGATGCTGACCGTGTTCCTGCCGCTCGCGGTCGCGGTGGTGGCAGGCGATTCGGTGGCAGGCGAGGCGGCCAGCGGCACCCTGCGCACGCTGCTGACCGTGCCGGCCGGCCGGACCAGGCTGCTGCTGGTCAAGTTCTCCGCGGTGCTGGTGTTCTGCCTGGCCGCCTGCCTGCTGGTGGCGGTAGCGGCGCTGCTCACCGGTTTCTTGCTGTTCCCGGTCGGCCGGGTCACGCTGCTGTCAGGCACTACGATCCCGCTGGCGGACGGGCTGCTGCGGGTGCTGCTTGTCGTGCTGTACGCGACGGCCGGCCTGGCCGCGATCGGCGCGATCGGGCTGGCCCTGTCCTGCCTGACCGAGCACCCGCTGGCCGCCATGGCAGCATTGATGGTGATCGTCATCGCCAGCGAGATCGCCGACAGCGTGAGCCAGATCTCCGCTGCGCACCCGTACCTGCCGACACACTGGCTGCTGTCCTGGGATGGCCTGCTGCGGGCACCTGTCGACTCGGCGGTGACCGAGCACGGGCTGCTGTCGTTCGCCGCCTACGCGGTGATCTTCGGGTCGATCGCCTGGGCCAGGCTCGGCGCCGCCGACATCACCAGCTGAGCCGTCGCCGCCGGGCTTCCACAGTGAGCGCGGCGGCGGAGCGGGAACGCCGCCGGCAGCGGTAGCGTGCTTTGGTGCCTTCCGCCGAGCTGCCCGATGTGGGCTCGCTGCTTGAGCAGGCGGTCGCGGGCATCGGCGGGGCGCAGCGGCCCGGTCAGGTGACGATGGCCGAGGCTGTCAAGCACGCCATGGAGAGCGGCCAGCACCTGGCCGTGCAGGCCGGCACCGGCACCGGTAAGTCGCTGGCCTACCTGGTGCCGGCGGTACGCCGGGCCATCGGGCAGCAGACCGTCGTGGTGGTGTCCACCGCGACGATCGCGCTGCAGCGCCAGCTCATCGAGCGCGACCTGCCAAGGCTTGCCGAGTCGCTGGCGGGCGAGCTTGGCCGCGAGCCGAGGTTCGCGATCCTCAAGGGCCGGCGCAACTACCTGTGCCTGAACCGGGTGCACGGCACCGCGCCCGGCGACCCTGACGACACGCTGTTCGACCCGGCCGCGATCTCGGCCACCGGCCGCCAGGTGACCAGGCTGCACGAGTGGGCGGGCACGACCGACACGGGGGACAGGGACGAGCTGGTGCCGGGCGTCGACGACCGGGCCTGGCGGCAGGTCTCGGTGAACGCGCGGGAGTGCATCGGCGCGCAGCGCTGCCCGTTCGGCTCGCAGTGCTTCGCCGAGCGGGCGCGCGACGCCGCGGGCGAGGCCGACATCGTGGTGACCAACCACGCGCTGCTTGCCATCGACGCGCTTGAGAACTTCATCGTGCTGCCCGAGCACGACGTCGTGGTGGTGGACGAGGCGCACGATCTGGTCGACCGGGTGACCAGCGTGGCGTCGGGTGACCTGTCAGCGGCCGCGGTCGAGACCGCGGCCAGGCGGTGCGGCCGGCTGGTCGACGACAAGCTGGTTGCGCGGCTCAGGGATGGCGGCGACGCCCTCGAGCGGGAGCTTGCCGTGACCCAGCCGGGGCGGCTGGACGAGCTGGCAGAGCCGCTGGCGGTGGCGCTGGCCGCGGTGCGCGATGCCGCCGCCGCCTGCGCGGCTGACCTGCGGGCGAGCTCGACCGGCGCGGAAGAGGACGCGGACCGGCTGGTGGTGGTGCGCGCCGCCACGGTCGCGCTTGACGAGCTGGCCGAGCAGGCGGAGCGGCTGCTGGCCGCGTTCGCCGCCGACGTCGCTACCAGGCCCGAGGTGGTCTGGCTCGATCAGCAGGCCGAGGACTCGTCAAGGCCGGCCACGCTCCGGGTGGCGCCGCTGCAGGTGGCCGGGCTGCTTGCGGACAAGCTGTTCGGCGAGCGGACGGTCGTGCTGACGTCCGCGACGCTGTCGGTCGGCGGCTCGTTCGAGCCGCTGGCCAGGCTGTGGGGCCTGCCGGTGCGGGCAGCCGCGCAGGCCGGCGACGGCGCGGCGAGCGGCGCTGACGCCGCCGAGCAGGCCGAGCCGAGCTGGCGCGGCCTCGACGTGGGCTCGCCATTCGACCACCGGCGCAGCGCGATCCTGTACGTGGCCAGGCATCTGCCGCCGCCGGGCAGGGACGGGCTGCCCGCGGCCTACCTGACCGAGCTGCGCGAGCTGATCGAGGCGGCCGGCGGCCGCACGCTCGGGCTGTTCTCGTCGATGCGCGCGGCCAGGCAGGCCGCGCAGGAACTGCGCGAGGTCATCGGGTTCAAGCTGCTGTGCCAGGGCGACGACTCCACCGCGCTGCTGGTGCGCCAGTTCGCCGAGGACGAGCCGAGCTGCCTGTTCGGCACGATCTCGCTCTGGCAGGGCGTGGACGTGCCGGGCAGCGCGCTGCAGCTCGTGGTGATCGACAGGATCCCGTTCCCGCGGCCCGACGACCCGCTCGCCTCGGCCAGGCAGCGCGCGGTCGCCGCCCGCGGCGGCAACGGCTTCATGACGGTGGCGGCCGCCCAGGCGGCGCTGCTGCT
>JASHQL010000510.1 GCA_030039155.1 Streptosporangiaceae bacterium
GACGGCGACCTGTCGGTGCTGGTGCAGTCGGACCCGGCCGAGCCCGACGGCGGCGTCCCCGGTGCAGCGCAGACAGTCACCCTGCGGCTGCCTGGCCTGCGCGTGCGCCGGGCCTGGGTGGGCGACCATCTCGATCACGCACTCGCCGCGGCGCAGGTCAGCGACGGCACCGTGCGGGCCGCGCTGCGGCCCGGCTCGCTGTCGACCGTGCTGCTCGAGACCGGGAACGGCGAGGACTGACGTTGCGGCTCCGCGGCCTCAACCTCAGGTACGTGCTCAGGCGGCTCGGCACGTTCGTGCTGACGGTCTGGCTCGCCGCCACGCTGATCTTCATCATCCCGCGGCTGGCGGGCGGGAACCCGATCGCCGCGATGGTCGGCAAGATCAGCGTGGCGGCGGGCGGCGCGGAAACCGCGCACTCCGGCGCGCTGGTGGCCGCGTGGGACGCCAGGTTCGGCCTCAACGACCCGGTCTTCGTGCAGTACCTGATCTTCCTGAAGAACTCGGTGACGTTCAACTTCGGCTTCTCGATCACCGACTACCCGGCCAGCGTGAACCAGCTGATCGGCGCGGCGCTGCCGTGGACGCTCGGCCTGGTGGGCCTGGCCACGGTGATCGCGTTCGTGCTCGGCACCGGGATCGGCGCGTTCATGGCGTGGCGCAGGACCCCGAGCCTGATCCGCTCGGTGCTGCCGCTCAGCCTCACCTTCACCGCGGTCCCGTCGTTCATGCTCGGGCTGCTGCTGCTCTGGGTGTTCTCCTACACCCTCGGCTGGTTCCCCGCAGGGAACGCCTACAGCCTTGGCGTGACGCCTGGGCTGAACCTGCCGTTCCTGTGGAACGTGGTCCAGCACGGCATCCTGCCCGCGCTCACCATCGTCGGCGCCGCGATGGGCTTCTGGGCGCTCAGCATGCGCGGCATGATGGTGACGATCGAGGGCGAGGACTACATGGTCCTCGGCGAGGCCAAGGGGCTGCGCCCGAGCCGGCTGTTCTGGCGCTACCGGGTGCGCAACTCCGCGCTGCCGCAGGTCACCTCGCTGGCGCTGAACCTGGGCGCGATCATCAGCGGCCAGATCCTGGTCGAGTACCTCTTCGACTACCCTGGCGTCGGCCAGCTGCTCTACCAGGGCATCCTGAACGAGGACTACGTGCTGGTGGAGAGCATCGTCTTCCTGCTCATCGTGGCGACCGCGCTTGCCGTGCTGGTGCTCGACCTGATCCTGCCGTTGATCGACCCGAGGATTTCATACCTCCGCGAGGTGCCGAGATGACGGAAGGGAACGGCACCGACACCCTGCTGCCCGGCGCCCCAGAGGGTGGCCAGCGGCGGGCGGTCTGGCTGAACTTCAAGCTCGTCGCCGGCGCCTCGATGGTGCTGCTCGTGGTGTTCTTCGGCCTGCTCGGCCCGCTGTTCTGGAACACCAAGCTGGCCGACCCGGCGAGCAGCCCGCCCAACCTGCCGCCGATCTGGGAGGCGGGCGGCACCGGCGCGCACCCGCTCGGCACCGAGAGCCTGGGCCGCGACATCCTGGCGCTGCTCATCGTCGGCTCCGAGGCGACCCTGCGGGTCGGCGCGATCGCGGCCGCGGCCGGGCTGGTGATCGCGGTCGTGCTCGGCTTCGGCGGCGGCTACCTCGGCGGCTGGGTCGACGACGTGGTCCGCGTGCTCGCCGACTCCTGGGTGACCATCCCGGCGCTGGCCGTGCTGGTGGTGCTGGCCGCCGCGCTGCAGGGCGTGACCGCGGACACCGAGGCGCTGCTGCTCGCGCTGTTCTCCTGGCCTGAGGCGACGCGCATGATCCGGTCACAGATGCTGTCCATGCGCGGGCGCTCGTACGTGAAGATGGCGCGGCTGTCGGGGGTGTCAAGCGCCGGGATCATGTTCACCGAGATCCTGCCGAACATGATCCCGTATGTGGTGGCGAGCTTCGTCAGGGCGATGGCCGGAGCGATCATGGCGGCGACCGGGCTCGAGGCGCTCGGCCTCGGGCCTACCCAGACCCCGACGCTTGGCACGACCATCTACTACGCGATCCAGGGCTCGGCCCTGCTGCGCGGCATCTGGTGGTGGTGGGGGATGCCGGTCGTGGTGCTGGTGCTCATCTTCTCCGGCCTGTTCATCCTGTCGATCGGCCTGGACGAGGTGGCGAACCCGCGGATCAAGCGGTACCGGTACCGGGTCAGGCGGGCGGGCCGGCGCCCGGCGGTGCCGGTCACCGCGTCCGCCGTGTCCGCCGGGCCGGCCACCGTGGCCACGCCGAGTGTCGGGACCGAGCAGTGAGCGACGCCGTGCTCGAGGTCGAGGGCCTCAAGGTGGAGTACCAGACATCGTCAGGGCCGGCGGTCGCGGTGAACGGCATCAGCTTCCAGGTGTTCCCGGGCGAGACCCTCGGGCTGGTCGGCGAGTCCGGCTGCGGCAAGTCGACCACGGCGATGGCGATACTCAACCTGGTCCAGGCGCCCGGCCGGATCGCCGAGGGCTCGATCCGGCTGAACGGCACCGAGCTCAGCACGCTGAACCCGCGCAGCATGCGGCGGATCAGGTGGCAGGAGGTGGCGCTGATCCCGCAGGGCGCGATGGACTCGCTGAACCCGGTCGTGCGGGTGGACTCGCAGATCGCCGAGGTGATCGAGGATCACGAGGGCCGGCAGCGGTTTGCGGACATGCACGAGCGGATCACCGAGCTGCTCGGCATGGTCGGCCTGCCGGCCAGGGTGGGGCGGCTGTACCCGCACGAGCTGAGCGGCGGCATGAAGCAGCGGGTGTGCATCGCGATGGCCATCGCGCTGCGGCCGAAGCTGCTGGTCGCCGACGAGCCGACGAGCGCGCTTGACGTGGTCGTGCAGCGGGTCGTGGCGCAGACACTGCTCGACGTCACCCAGCGGCTCGGCATGGCGATGATCCTCATCGGCCATGACATCGCGCTGCAGGCGCAGCTAGTGGACCGGATGGCGGTCATGTACGCGGGCTCGATCGTCGAGGTCGGCCGGGTCGAGTCGATCTTCGACCATCCCAGCCACCCGTACACCCAGCTGCTGGTCTCCTCGGTCCCGTCGATCACCGAGCGGCGCCGCCGGCCGAGCGACGCGACGGTCAGGGAGGTGCACCACCGGCCGTCTGGCTGCGTCTTCCGGCTGCGCTGCCCGCAGGCCTTCGACCGCTGCCGGGCGGAGGTCCCGGCCATGCGCGAGCTGGTACCAGGCCATGTGGTGGCCTGCCACCTGTACGCGGGCGGCAGCGGCGAGCCGGCGCCAGCGGAAGCTGCCGGGCATGTCTGACACGCCGCTGCTGGAGATCCGCGACTTCACGATGAAGTACGCGGGCAGCTCCGCGGCGGCCGTGGACAAGTTCAGCCTGGTGCTGCCGGAGAGCCCGGCGACGATCACCACGATCGCCGGGGAGAGCGGCAGCGGGAAGACGACGCTGGCCAACGCCGTGCTCGGGTTCCTGACCCCGACCAGCGGGTCGATCTCGTTCCGCGGCCGTGACATCGCCAGGCTGGGCAGACGGCAGCGCGCCGACTACCGGCGCAGCGTGCAGGCGATCTTCCAGGACCCGTACGCCGCCTACAACCCCTTCTACCCGATCAGGCACACGTTGCTGCAGGTGATCAGGCAGTTCGGGCTGGCCTCGTCACGGCGCCAGGCCCGCACGCTGATGAACGACGCGGTCGCGCTGGTCGGCATGCGCGGCGACGAGGTGCTCGACAAGCACCCGCACCAGCTCAGCGGCGGCCAGCGGCAGCGGATCATGTTCGCCCGCGCGCACCTGGTGCGGCCGCAGCTGATCGTCGCCGACGAGCCGGTTTCCATGATCGACGCGTCGCTGCGGGCGACGATCATCGACATCATGCTGAAGATGCGGGACGAGGACGGCATCTCGTTCCTGTACATCACCCACGACCTGAGCACCGCCTATCAGATCGGCAACGAGATCGTCATCCTGTACAGCGGCAGGGTCGCCGAGTCCGGCGAGGTCGCCGACGTGATCGAGCAGCCGAAGCACCCGTACGCGCAGCTGCTGATCGAGTCGGTGCCGGTGCCCGATCCGCGGCGGCGGTGGCAGGACGAGGTCAGCCTGGCCGCCGAGGACGGCGCGCACCGCTCCCAGCAGCGGTGCCTGTACGCGCCCAGGTGCCCGCGCCGGATGGACAAGTGCGACGAAGGGGTGCCGGGCATGTACCAGATCGCCGGCACCCATCAGGCCGCGTGCTACCTGTACGAATGAACGACCCGCTGAAGGCGCTCGCCGCCGACCAGGTCGACCTGCGGTACAAGGGCTTCGCGCCGTCGATCGGCGGCCTGTCGGTGGCCGACCTGGCCGGCCGCGGGCTGGCCGAGGCCGGCTTCGCCTTCCCGCTGCTCACCCTCGACCAGGCAGCCGTCGAGCACAACCTGCAGGCGATGGCCAGGTACTGCCGCGAGCACGGCGTGCGCATCGCCCCGCACGGCAAGAGCACCATGTCGCCCGAGCTGCATGCGCTGCAGCTCGGTGCAGGCGCCTGGGCGCTGACCGCCGCCACCGTGCACGAGGTCGCGGTGTACCGGTCGTTCGGCGTCGCCCGCATCCTGCTGGCGAACGAGCTGGCCGACGCCCGCGCGGTGCATTGGCTGGCGGGCGAGCTGGCCGGCCACCCGGATTTCGAGTTCTTCTGCTACGCCGACTCGCTGGC
>JASHQL010000511.1 GCA_030039155.1 Streptosporangiaceae bacterium
TTGTCGGGGAAGCCAGGCATGGTGCAGGCGATGCAGATGCCGCCCACGTTCGGGCAGCCGCCCACGCCGTTGATCCAGCCGCGCTTGGGCACGTTGCACTTCACCACCGGGCCCCAGCAGCCGAGCTTGACCAGGCACTTGGGCGATCCGTACTCGCCCGCGAAGTCGCCCTGCTCGTAGTAGCCGGCCCGGTCGCAGCCCTCGTGCACGGTGTTGCCGAACAGCCACTGCGGGCGCAGCGCCTCGTCCAGCGGGATCATCGGCGCCTGCCCGGCCACCTGGTAGAGCAGGTACAGGATGGTCTCCGACAGGTTGTCAGGGTGGATCGGGCAGCCGGGCACGCAGACGATCGGCAGGCCGGCCTTGGACCGCCAGTCCCAGCCCAGGTAGTCGGGCACGCCCATGGCGCCGGTCGGGTTGCCCGCCATCGCGTGGATGCCGCCATAGGTGGCGCAGGTGCCGACGGCGAGGATCGCGGTCGATTTGGGCGCGAGCCGGTCGAGCCACTCGTTGGTGGTCATCGGCTGCCCGGTCGCCGGGTTGTTGCCGAAGCCGCACCAGTAGCCTTCGGGCTTGATCGCCTCGTTCGGGATCGAGCCCTCCACCACGAGCACGAACGGGTCGAGCTCGCCGCGGTCGGCCTTGTGCCACCACTCGATGAAGTTGTCGGCACCGGTCTCCGGCCCGCACTCGTAGTCGATCAGCGGCCAGTGCACCGCGATCTTCGGCAGCCCTGGCAGGGCGCCGAGCGCGATCTCCTCGATGCTTGGCTGGGTCGCTGCGGTCAGGGCGACCGAGTCGCCGTCACAGCCGAGTCCGCCGTTCATCCAGAGGATGTGGACGACGGGCTCGCTGTCAGCCTGGGTGTCAGTGGCCATCCTGGGCCACCTCCTCGCTTGCCGGATGGGCTGGATGGCGGGAATGCCCGCGGGGGGTTCCGGGGGGTCGTTTCCCCGGGCCAGCACGCGCGGGGCGTTCCTGGGGTTCACCCCGGGAACAGCAACGCGCTCGCGTCTGCGCACCCGGCGGTGGACCCGCGTGGCAACAATGGATCAACACGCACCTACTTTCTGTGATGCGCAGACGTGGTCATGTTAGACCGGGCAACTTCTGGCTACAAGACGGATCAGTCAGTTGACCGGACAGAAATGTCTTGTGTCGGCCTGGCTGACCGGCCAAACATGTCCATTCAGGTGAAATCCCATCCCGACCACGGCCGATCACGGCATCGGAGCACATCGTCCGGCCGAAACTGTCCGTCGCGGTGACTTATCCCGCGTAGAGGGTTCACGACTGACCCGACAGCAACTACCCTGGCTGCAACCCCGCGGCGCGCAGGCGGGAGTTCCGGTCTAAGGGAGACAGGCCAGTGGCGGAGCCAAGCTACGGCCCCGCGGGCGGCCCGATCGAGGTCGTACCCGTCGTGGTCCTGTCTCAGATCTTTACCGCGCGCCCGTCGTCGATCCCCGACATCAGGGACTTCGTCAGGCGCTGCCTCGCGGAGTCGCCGCTGACCGAGGAAGGCAACCGCGAGGTCGAGGGCACGGTGTTCCGCGCGCTGCTCGATGCGGCCGGGCCGACCGGCTCTATCCAGGTGGCGTTCCGGATCTTCCCTGAGCACGTCGAGGTGGACGTGCTGCACTCAGATACCGCGCTGCACGCGGCGCCTGCCGCGACGCCGCCGCCCAGCTCGGCCGCGGAGAGCGCGGCCGCAGTCCCGGCCGCGGTGCCCGGTCCGCAGGAAGCGGCCGCCCCGGCTGGCAGCCTGCTGCAGCTGCCGGTCGCCAGGGCCGCTGAGCCCGAGCCGGCCGCACCGGTGCTGATCGGCGCTCCTGGCCATCCGGCCAGCTTCGCTGAGTGGATGTCGACGGCACTGCGCCGCGAGGGGCTCACCCAGGAGGCGGCGGCCAGGCAGCTCGGCGTATCGGTGAAGACCGTCAGCCGCTGGGTCGGCGGTGCGACCGAGCCGAGGATGCGCGACTTGCGCCGTATTCAAGAGGTTTTCGGGGAAGTTCCGCTGCCTTAGGGCGCAATTGCGTGGCGCATTTCCTGGAAAAGGTCACAGCTGTCTTGTCGGATCACTAGACCTCCCCCCACAAGTGTCCTACCGTACTGCTATGGCGATTCAAGCTGGACGCCACCGGTTCGGGACGGATCGGGGCCGGATTGTCTTGAGGACCTACCGCGACGGGCTGGCGGCGCAGGCCGGGCACGACCTCACCATCGAGGTTGCCGTGTGGTCTGGCGACCTCGAGATCGCCGACGACGGCAAGCCAGCCGGCCTGCAGGTGCGCATCGACCTCAGCTCGCTGGTGGTCAAGGAGGGCACCGGCGGGCTGAAGCCGCTGACCGACAGGGACAAGCGGGAGATCGCCGCGACCGCGCGCAAGACGCTGTCGGCCGCGGGCAGCCTGGAAGCCAGCTTCACCGGCGCCGACTTCGAGCCGTCCAACGGCGGCGGCGTCATCGCCGGCACGCTGACGATAGGCGGCAACTCCGGGCCGCTGCGGCTGCAGGTCAGCGAGACCGGGCCGGGCGAGTACACGGCGACCGGGACGGTGCGGCAGACCAGCTTCGGGATCAAGCCGTACACCGGCTTCCTCGGCGCGCTGAAGGTCAGGGACACTGTGGACTTCGAGGCGCAGGTGCACCTTGCCGAACAAGCAGGCGAGGCAGCGGCATGACCTCGCCCGCCGCGGCGCCGCCAGGGGGGACGCCCCCCCTGACTCCCCCGACGCCGCCGGCCGGGACAACCCCCCCTGCCCCCCCGGCGGCGGTGCGGGCAGCGCCTGCCGAAGTCGGCGCGTTCTTCGGGCTGCGCGAGCAGCCGGTCCGTGAGCTTGCCGCGCAGGCCAGCGCGATCGCCAGCGCCTGCCACGACATGGCGGTGCGGTTCCACCGCGGCGGCAAGCTGGTGGTGTTCGGCACCGGCGGCTCGAGCACGGACGCGCAGCACGTCGCGGTGGAGTTCGTGCACCCGGTGATCGTCGGCAAGCGTGCGCTGCCGGCCATCTCGCTGACCTCTGACGTTGCCACCGTGACCGGGATCGCGGCCAGCGAGGGGATGGCCGCCATCTTCTCTCATCAGTTACGACAGCTTGCCGGCCCTGCCGACATCGCGCTCGGCCTGTCCGCAGACGGCAACTGCGCGAGCGTGCTGTCCGGGCTGCTGACCGCGCGCGAGCTTGGCCTGCTCACGATCGCCCTGGTCGGTGGCGGCGGCGGTGCGGTGGCGGCCAGCCCGGCCATCGACCACGTGCTGGTCACCCAGTCGGCCGACCCGCAGGTCGTCAAGGAAATGCACGTCACCAGCTATCACGTGCTGTGGGAGCTGGTGCACGTGTTCTTCGAGCAGCCCGGCGTGCTCGGCCCCGGAGTGATCTCGTGACCGGCGAGCCAGCTGGTACCGGCCGCGCGGCGGCCATGCCCGAGTGCCACGACGAGGTCTGCATCACCTGCTCGGACACGGCTGTCCAGGTTCGCGTGCTGCAGCTGCTCGACGATGACCTGGCGATCGTGGACACCGGCGCTGGGCACGAGGAAGTCAGCGTGGCCCTGGTGTCGGCGCAGGTCGGCGACACCATCCTGGTGCATGCCAGGGAGGCCATCGGGGTGGTGCGGCCGTGACCGGCAACGCGCCGGGCGGCAACGGGCCAGCCGGCGCCGGCTCGATCGAGGAGCTGTACCCGTTCCTGTACTCGGGTCAGACAGATCTGTCCAGTGTGCTCGAGCAGGTGCGCGAGTCCACGGTCGCCAAGACCACCGAGATCCTGCAACTCAGGCAGGCGGTGCTTGACGCGGACGGTGCCAGGCTCGCCGACTGCGGCCGCGCGATGGCGGACCGGTTCACCGCGGGCGGCAGGCTGCTGGCGTTCGGGAACGGCGGCAGCGCCACCGACGCGCAGCAGCTCGTCACGCTGTTCATGCATCCGTCGCAGCGCGCGGCCGGCGGGCCGGCCAGGCCGCTGCCCGCGCTCGGCCTGGCCAGCGACCCCTCGATCCTCACCGCGCTGTGCAACGACATCGGCGTGGACGTGGTCTACGCCAGGCAGCTTGCCGCGTTCGGCGGCAAGGCAGACATCGCGGTCGGCCTGTCGACAAGCGGCAATTCAGACAACATGCTGCGCGGGTTCGACGAGGCAAGCAGGCGCGGCATGCTGACGGTCGGGCTGGCCGGCTACTCCGGCGGCCGGATGGCCGAGCTGGACAGCATCGATTACCTGTTCGTCGCGCCGTCAAGCTCGGTGCACCGGATCCAGGAAGCGCAGACCACGATCTACCACGCGCTCTGGGAGCTGTGCCAGTCCGCGCTGGCGCAGGCGGCGTCATGACCAGGCGGCTGCTGATCGCCGGGGTCGGCAACATCTTCCTGTCCGACGACGGGTTCGGCGTCGAGGTGGCGCGGCGGCTTGCCGGGCAGCAGCTGCCCGACTGGGTCAAGGTCGCCGACTACGGCATCAGGGGCATGCACCTGGCCTACGACCTGGCCGGCGGATTCGATGCCGCGATTCTGCTTGATGCGACCCAGCGCGGCGAAGAACCTGGCACTGTCTATGTCATAAAGCCTGAGCTTCCGGCCAGCCAGAGCGGTCCGCCCGACATCGAGTCGCTGGCCAGCAACCCGATGTTCAACGCGCACGGGATGCAGCCCGACGTGGTGTTCAGCATGCTCGCGATGCTCGGCGAGCAGGCGAAAGACGTGCTGGTGGTCGGCTGCGAGCCGGCCACCGTCGACTACGGCATGGGGCTGAGCGAGCCGGTCGAGGCGGCCGTGGACGAAGCGGTCAAGGTCGTGCTCGACCTTGTCGCGCTGGCCGGGGATTCCGCCGACGCCGCAAACACGAAGGAGTGGGCGCATGTGCCTCGGCATTCCGGGTGAGATTGTCGAATTCCTGCCTGACCAGCCCGATCTGGCCAAGGTCAACGTGAGCGGGGTGAAGCGGGTCATCAACGTCGGCCTGCTCGCCGACGACATGCCCAAGCCGGGCGAGTGGGTGCTGATTCACGTCGGGTTCGCGTTGTCGAAGATCGACGAAGCCGAGGCAGCGGCCGCGCTGTCGTTCCTTGAGGGCATCGGCCAGGCCTATGCCGACGAACTCGCGGCGCTCGCCGATTCACGAATCGAATAGGAGCACGGCCATGCGATTCGTCGATGAGTTCAGGGACTCGGACAAGGCGCACGCGCTCGCCGCGAAGATCGTCGGGCTGTGCGAGCCCGGCCGCCAGTACAAGCTGATGGAGGTGTGCGGCGGGCACACGCACACCATCTACAAGCACGGCCTCGAGGACTACCTGCCCGAGCAGATCACGCTCGTGCACGGTCCCGGCTGCCCGGTGTGCGTGATCCCGATGGGCCGGGTCGACGATGCGATGGCGCTGGCCAGCCAGCCTGATGTGATCATGACGTCGTTCGGCGACATGATGCGGGTGCCTGGCAGCAACGGCTCGTTCTTCGACGCCAAGGCGCGCGGTACCGACATCAGGATGGTGTACTCGCCGCTGGACTCACTGAAGATCGCCAGGCAGAACCCCGACAAGCAGGTCATCTTCATGGCGATCGGCTTCGAGACCACGGCGCCGTCCACCGCGATGACCGTGCTGCGGGCGGCGGCCGAGGGCCTGGACAACTTCTCCATCTTCTGCAACCACGTCACGATCATCCCGGCCATCAAGGCCATCCTCGACTCGCCCGACCTGCGGCTTGACGGCTTCATCGGGCCAGGGCACGTGTCCACCGTGATCGGCTGCAGGCCGTATGAGTTCATCGCGCGCGACTACGGCAAGCCGGTGGTGGTGGCCGGCTTCGAGCCGCTGGACATCCTGCAGTCGATCTACCTGCTGATGCTGCAGCTTTCCAGGCAGGAGTCGGTGGTGCAGAACCAGTACTCCAGGGTCGTGCCGTGGGACGGCAACGTGGTGGCGCTGCGCGCGATCGGGCAGACCATGCAGCTGCGGCCGTACTTCGAGTGGCGCGGCCTCGGCTTCATCTCGCACTCCGCGCTGAAGGTCCGCGACGAGTACGCCAAGTACGACGCGGAGCACCTGTTCGACGTGCCCGGCGTGCGGGTGGCCGACCCGAAGGCCTGCCAGTGCGGCGAGGTGCTCAAGGGCGTGCTGAAGCCGTGGGAGTGCAAGGTGTTCGGCACCGCCTGCACGCCGGAGACGCCGATCGGCACCTGCATGGTGTCGCCCGAGGGCGCCTGCGCCGCCTATTACAACTACGGGCGGCTGACCAGGCAGCGGGTGAAGGAGGCGACCACCTCATGACCTCAGAGGGGCCGGTCGGCACCGCAGGCTGGGTTGAGCAGGCGCTGCGCGAGCACGACGAGAACGTCGATTCGGCCGGCCATGTGCACCGTGGCTCGCCGCAGCCGCTGCCGGGCACCGTACGCGAGGAACTCGTGCTCGAGCGGATCGACCGGGCCAGGCGGGCACGACCGCGGGTCAGGGAAGACCGGATCACCATGTCGCACGGGGCAGGCGGCAAGGCCACCCAGACGCTGATCGAGGCGGTGTTCCTTGACGCGTTCCGCAACCCGCTGCTCGAGCCGCTGGAGGACGCGGCGAGGCTGCACGTGAACGGCGCGCCGGTCGCGATGACGACCGACTCCTACGTGGTGTCGCCGCTGTTCTTCCCCGGCGGCGACATCGGCGACCTTGCGGTGAACGGCACAGTGAACGACCTGTCGATGGCCGGGGCCGTGCCGCTGTACCTGTCGGCCGGCTTCATCCTCGAAGAGGGCTTCCCGCTGGCCGACCTGCTGCGTATCACCGAGTCGATGCGTAACGCCGCCGCCCGGGCCGGCGTTCAGGTGGTAACCGGCGACACCAAGGTGGTGCAGAAGGGCAAGGCCGATGGCTGCTACATCAACACCGCAGGCGTCGGCATCATCGAGCACGGCAGGTCGCTCGGCGTGGCCCAGGCCCGGCCTGGCGACGCGATCCTGGTGTCAGGGCCGATCGGCGATCACGGCGTGACGATCATGCTGGCCCGCGGCGAGCTGGACATCGAGGCCGACGTGGTCTCCGACACCGCGCCGCTGAACAGCCTGGTGGCCAGCCTGCTTGACCAGGTGACCGGGGTCAGGGCGCTGCGCGACGCCACCAGGGGCGGGGTCGCCACGATCCTGAACGAGGTGGCCACCGCGGCAGGCGTCGGCGTGCTGGTGACCGAGGACGACATTCCCGTGCGCGCCGAGGTCCGCGGCGCCGCTGAGCTGCTCGGCATAGACCCGATGTACGTGGCCTGCGAGGGCCGGATGGTCGCGATCGTCGAGGGCTCGGCCGCCGAGCAGGCGCTTGCCGTGCTGCGCGCGCACCCGGACGGCGGACAGGCCGCGATCATCGGCCGGGTCACGGCCGAGCCGCCTGGAGTGGTCCAGCTGAGGACTTCGTTCGGCGGCACCAGGATCGTGGATCTGCTGGTAGGCGACCCGCTGCCGCGGATCTGCTGAGGATGCCGGACCTGCTAGCGGACCGAGAGAGCGAGCCGAGGTTGCACGAACTGGCCATCACCGAGGGCCTGGTGGACGCGGTGACCGAGCGCCTGCCCGGCGCCAAGGTCACCTGCGTGCGGCTGGAGATCGGCGCGCTGTCTGGCGTGGTTGCCGACTCGGTCAAGTTCTGCTTCGACCTGGTCACCGAGGGCACCGACCTCGAGGGCGCCACGCTGGAGATTTCCCAGCTGCCCGGCCTGTGCAACTGCCGGGTCTGCGACAAGGACTTTGAGCCGGACGGGTCGATCGCCATTTGCCCGTGCGGGAGCGCGGAGGTAACGGTCCTGGCCGGCCAGGATCTCAAGATCACTTCAGTACAGGTGGCGTGACATGTGCGGAACATGCGGATGCTCATCGGCTGCGACCGTCAGGCTGCTGGTCGCCGACGGTACCGCCCTGGGGGAACTACCCCCCTGGACCCCCTCGGACCGGCCGGGCAGGCCGTCACACCGCGGCGGCCCGGACGGGACAGTAGTGTCCGGCTGGGAGCAGGACGAGCTGGCCGGGGCCCACGGCCATGACCACGACCACGACCATGCCGCGCACGACCATCACGCACATGTGCATGACTGGCATCGGCATGCTGACCACTCGCATGAGCACGCTCCGGTCGTCGACCCGGCCGAGTCCGAGCGGACCATCGAGCTGCAGCAGCGCGTGCTTGCCAAGAACGACGACCTGGCCGAGCAGAACCGCCGCTGGCTGCGCGATCGCGGCGTGCTGGCGATCAACCTGATGAGTTCTCCTGGCGCCGGCAAGACCACGCTGCTCGAGCGCACCAGCAGGGACCTGGCAGGCCTGGCCACCATCTCGGTCATCGAGGGCGACCAGGAGACCGCGCTCGATGGCAGCAGGATCCTGTCGGCCGGCAGCAAGGTCGTCCAGATCAACACCGGCGCTGGCTGCCACCTCGATGCCGACATGGTCGCGCGCGGCCTGCGCGAACTCGACCCGCCAACGGGGTCGATCGTGATCATCGAGAACGTCGGCAACCTGGTCTGCCCAGCCCTGTTCAACCTGGGCGAGGAGGCCAAGGTCGTGCTTGCCTCGGTCGCCGAGGGCGCGGACAAGCCGATGAAGTACCCGCACATGTTCCGCGCCGCCGACCTGGTGCTGCTGAACAAGGTCGACCTGCTGCCGTACGTCCAGTTCGACCGCCGGCAGTACGCTTCCGACCTGCGCAAGGTCACGCCGGACTCGCTGATGCTCGAAGTCTCGGCGACCACCGGCGACGGCATGCAGGGCTGGTACGACTGGCTGCGCCGGCGCACCCCGGCCCCCCTGGACTGAAAGCGGCTGCCTCCCGGCAGGCTTCAGCCGATGACGCCGATGTTGATGATGTATACCGTGGCCGTCTGGTTGCGGAGCGCTGTCTCACGGAAGACGACAGTCAGGCTCACAACACAGTCTGTGCGTCGATCCGGTCTAGGCGTCGTCAAGTTCGCTGAGGCCTACGCCGTCCCGTTCCGCCGCCTTGTCGGTAAGGTGCGCTGCCAGTGCAGCTCGGTCCGCAAGATCTGCTAGATGATCAATGTCGACCAGCGCTGCCACTGGCTTACCACCCTCGCTGATCGTGACCGGACGATGGCTCTGCCGTGCCTCGGCGATGCCGCCGTCCTTGTAAGGCTTGGGCGTGCCCTGGCGGGTCAGGGCTCTTGGGTTGCCGTCGGTCGTGTTTCAAGAGCCTTGCTGACGCGTTGCAGGTCGGCGCGGACGGCGGCACCGGCAATCCTGACCCTGATGTTGAACGAGCGAAGCTGGACCAGCGAGGTCGATCGTAGCTGCAGTATGGTCAGCACCGAGCGGACCTGGATGGCCCGGATCAGCGCCCTGGCGAGCGGCGCGGCAGCGGGCGGGAACGGGAATCGCGCCAGGCTCGCGGCGAACGCATTCGCCGCCGTGGCCTCTGCCCGCAAGGCCGCCTTGGCGGCGCCGAAGTGGCGCCATTGGTTCGCGGTGTAGGCGGCGGCATCTGTCTTCAGCTGCTGCAGCGCAGGACTCGTGAGCCGCGTGTAGTCCCTGGTCAGCATCCGCACCGTCGTGCACTGCAGGCCAGACGGAGACAGGTTGGGCTCGCACCCGGCCGCGGCGAGCGCGGCGGCGTGCCGCTGGCCGGTACCGAAGGCATAGCCGAGACCCGCGATCACCAGGACAGCAGCCAGCACGGAGACGACCGCGAGGATGACGCCGCCAGTTCGCACCTGCTGCCAGGCGCCACTGCTGTACGCCTCGCTCATCGAGATCCTTTCTCCGGCCAGCCCACCGCGATCGCGATCACTGGCTCACTCGGCGCTTGGGTGGTTCGTGAAGGAGTCGACCCCCTTGAAGATCTCCTCATTCACTATGAAGATCATTCCGAACACGAACAGCGCGAAGATCGGCAGCACGGTCAGGTTGACGAGCCAGTTCCTGCCTTCCTTCTGCCGCGCGCTGATCCACCGCTTGACCGGCGGCAGCCTGAGGGTGAGCAGGAAGAGACTGCACGCCGAGTACTGGTAGAGGCGCTGGTGGAAGATGGGATCGCCGTCACCGGCGAAGCCTGAGCCGTTGCTCCCGCGCTCGAACCCGAATCCCTCGAGCAGCGCCAGGTGCGCGGCGAGCAGTGCCCAGATGACGTAGGTGAGCCGTTGCAGCGGCTTCCAGTACCGGCCGAGCTTGCGCTGCGCCCAGTGGTTGCCGGTGATCAGCAGCGGGATGACCAGCATCACCATCATGAATCCCATGAGCTCGAAGGCGTGCCCGGCCACCCGGCCGATGAATCCGCCCGCGAACGTATCGGTGAGGCCGGCGGCCACCATGTCGCCGATGGCGCAGCACGCCATCATGATCCCGTACCAGCGCCGCAGCGGGACGAACCAGCGCTGCCCGGTGAGCGTCACGAGCGGCGTGACGAGCAGGCAGAGGAACAGGCAGATTTCGGCGCCGGTGCCAAGCGTGTCGTCGACCGACACCGAAAAGGTGTTCTCGTTCAGCGTGATCAGCGCTGGCAGCATGAAGAAGAGCGGAACCGCAGCCGGGGCGCCGAGCAGGACGAGCGCGACGGCCTTCCGCTTGATCCGCGAGCCGCCGAACTTGAACTCCACATCCATCCACTCGTCCACGCGGCTTCTGGCTGCCTGCCGCTGCGGCCTCTGGGCCTCGGCCGGCTCGCCGTGCCCGTTCCATTCGGCTAGCGCGTCGGCCGGGTACAGATCCGGTTCGTAGTCTCTGGTTGTCGCCATCTCGCGGATGTTCCTCCCATAGGTCGAGCACGGTCCCCTATGGCTTGGCGGTTACTTCTTGTGGTGACGTCCCTTCGGTGCCGCGGCGTGGTGCGCCGCGGCAGCCTGCCGGGCCAAGAACTGCTGGTCGGTCTCGTGGCCGGGGGTCTGGCCTACGCCGCCCTCCCGGAAGACGAAGAACTTGAATCCGTGCAGCCCGAGTTCGGCGGCGCCGGAGATGACGGAGAACAGCAGCAGCGTCGCCGTGCCGTACTTGGCGATGCGAATGGCCCGGAGCTGCCTGGGCTGCCCTTGCGGCTTGACGGCGGGGGCCGTCTTCGGCCTGGCCGGTCCGGCCGGCCTGATCGCCGGTTTCACTCGATCAGCGTCCGGCAGTGCCGGGATGCTGTCCGGCCTGGCCGGCTGGGCGTCCGGCCTGCCAGGCCTGGCAGGCCTGGCGTCTGGCCCGGCAGGCCTGGAATCCGGCCCGGCAGGCCTGGCGGCAGGCCTGGCCGGGAGCGTCGGTGCGACCGCCGGCGTCGCTGGCCCGGCCAGATTCTCGGTCACGTAGGCGGCAACCCGGCCCAGGTCGCCGGACAGCGAGTCGAGCTTGGCCCGCAGCTCGGCGGCCTCCCGCTCGGCGGCCTCGCGGATCGTGGCTGCCTGGGCGGTCGCCTGCCGCGTCATCTCGTCGGCACGGCTTGCTGCCTGCTGGGTGATCGCGGCAGCCTGCCGTTCCGCGGCCTGGCAGATCGCCTCGGCACTCTGCTGCGCCTCTTGAGTGATCTGCGCCGCCCGGCCGTCGGCCAGCGCCAGCACCTGCGCGGCCGCCCAGCGGGCATCCTGGTCAGCAGCGTGACCGTTCTGGAACCGCCAGCTCGCGGGCTCGGGCCCATGCGCAAACGGGCCGCCGGCCCGGTGCCGGTAGTCGGTGACCGCCTGCCCGGCCGGGCCACGCTGACCCTGCCGGGCAGGCCGGTCGGCCAGGCCGGCATCGGACACGTGCGGCCCGCGGCCGCCGGTGTAGTGACCGCGATCAGCGAGCTGCCGTGGCGCGCTCCACGCCCTGGCCGGCCTGCCTCGCTGCCAGTGCTGCAGGTCGGGCGCAGCTGGTCCGCGGGCTTCCGGCAGCGGCTCCAAAGGAGCGCCTGCCGACATCCGCACCCGCGGCATTGGCGCCGACGGATGGTCAGGAGGCAGTACTGGCGGTGCCAGATCCTGCCAGTCCTGCCAGGAGGGACCTTCGGGGTCCGCCGTCCAGTCCGGCGGCTCGATTTCCGGCATCCGGTGCCGGGCGACCGCGTAGTTCACCAGCTACCGCCACCGCCGCCAGAACTCGACGAACTCGGCGATGGGTGCGGGTGCGCTCTGCGCTTGGCGTGATGTGCCCTGAGCACGGCGCCGGATGGCGATACCGCCCACCACAGGCCGCCAGAGGCGTTGAGGCCGTTGCCATTGAGCTGGCCCGCGGCCGTGTCGCCGGTGTAGGTGTACAGCGGATGACCGTCATACGTTGCCTGCGTCTGGCCGTCCGCCCGCTTGATGGTCCCGAAGCCGTGCGGCAGCACCGTGCCGGCCGCGGCAACTGGCTTGCCGATGACCGGCGGCCAGTACGTCGCGCATGACCCGTTGCAGCGCGACTTGGCCGGGGTGTCCCTGGCGAACCAGTACAAGGTGAACCCGTGCGCGTTCACCAGCACGGTTCCCTCGCTGGTATGCATCGTCTTGATCACAGCCGAGCTGGCTCGTGCGTTGGCGAGGCCGGCCGAGGACGGGGGATGACTTGCCGGGTCTGCCGGGCTAGCGGTGCTGCCGCAGGCCGCGAGCACGACGGCCGCGGCTGCGAGCCCAAGACCTACCCACCATCGGTTGCGCATGGCGCTGTCTCCGTTCGTATGAACTCCGGACTTCGTCATTCCGCTCCTGAGCAGTGCCTGTTGCCCTCGCCGGGATGCCGGACGATACGCTCGGCCTCGTCCGCGGGAACCCGGCTCAGCAGCCCAGGCAGGCCAGCCAGTTCGGCGAGCTCATCCCGGCAGTCAGCGCAGCACGCCAGGTGAGCGCCGACGGCACTTCGGTCGCCAGCCGCGATCGCACCAAGGACGTAGACCCCGAGCTCGAGCCGGACCTCTCCGCAGTGCGGGAGCCTGTGCTCGTGCCGTCGGGTCCGCTGACCGGCCATCGCGTCCTCCAACGTCTGAAGGAACGCACCGACGCCTGACGCAGGTATCGGGGCGGGGCAAGGATGGCGAGCTCCTCACCCTGCGGCAGACTAGGGCCGCCGGGCACGGCCGGAGTAGGGACCAATACCCCTCAGGGGACGGCAACCCCCTAGGGGGCTTGCGCTGAATGGGATTCGGCCCAATGCGCCCTGGGCTAAACGAATCTGGCCGCTGGGAGCGGGAATCGCGAAGTCAGCCAGGTAAATCCGAAGGTTTGAACAAAAATCCTCGCGGATCCGCTTCGCGCTGACCGAGGTCCGAACAATAGATTGAATCGCTTGCATATAACAGAGCAATAACTTCATCAGGTGAAAGTCGCCATTGTGAGCTGCTGAACCGGCGTAGACTGCGATTCCTCACCAACCCGTCAGTTGTGGAGATACCGGAATCCAAGGCTAACGATGACCGCGCCCCCCGCTCGCGTCACCGTCCGCGTAGTTGTGCAGTCGTCCCGCCGGCTGCTCCGTGACACCTTGTCGGCCTGCCTGGCCATCCGGCCAGACCTCACTGTGGTCGGCAAGGTGGCGGAACCAGACGGCATCGTCGCGCTTTGCGAACTGCGCCAACCGGACGTGGTAATTCTCGATGCCGGCCCACGGCTCGGCGATAACGCTGCGCTGGTGCGCGAACTGCGGGCCAGTTTTCCTGAACTGAACGTGATAGTCAGTTATCGCAACGCGACCGAACAAGACCTGGCGGCCGCCTGCCGCGCAGGCGTTACCTCGCTGGTGCCCGAGTCGCATGGCCTCACCGCCCTGCTCACGCTTGTCCGGCCGCGCAAGGCACGGCACGCCCGTACCTCGCCCGGTACCCTGACCGACCGGGAAGTTGAGATCGTGGTGCTGGCGGCTTCCGGGCACAGCGTTGGCGAGATGGCGAACCTGCTCGGGATCAGCCCGCTCACGGTGGAGAACCTCAAGCGCCGGGTCTTCGCGAAGCTCGACGTCAGCAGCAGCGCGCACGCGGTGTCCAGGGCCGCCTCGCTCGGGATGCTCGACCACAGCGCGCGGCCGGCCCAGCGACCACGGCCAAGCGACAGCGCGGTGTCCACCGTGCTGACCGTCGTGTCCGGCCAGGCTGGCGCGGTCATCCAGCAGATCGCGGCGATCTTGGTCGGGGGCCGGCTGCCGTTCGTGCTGATCCGAGCGCACGGGCCGGTGGCCGACACGGACTGGGCACGCCGGCATCGGGGGCCGATCGTCGCTGTGCTTGTCGATCCGGAGCAGCATGACTGGGACCTGGTGGCAGAACTCGGCATCCCGGCGATCCTGGTGCACAGCAAGCCCGTTGATCCGCCGGACCTCGCCGAGGCACTGGCCTCAGGAGCCAACGCGCTG
>JASHQL010000512.1 GCA_030039155.1 Streptosporangiaceae bacterium
GTGCTGCCAGCCAAGGTAGATCCGGTCAGGCCGGACCGCGGCGGACCCGGTCACCACGACTGCCCTCGGCCGGACTCCGGCAGCCAGCCGGCCTGCAGCCGCGGCCGGGTCCCGCGGGCGATCAGGGTGAACTCCGCCTGAGCCTGGCCGATCAGCGCGTCGGCGAGGGCGGCGCCGCTCGCCACCTCGGCCAGGCCTGGCAGCGCAAGCCTGGCCCGTCGGGTCAGCCAGGACCGGCCAGGCCCGGGCTGGCCAGGAAGCCTGGACCGGCCGGGAAGCCCGGACCGGCCGGTCAGCCTGACCAGGTCGGTGGCCAGCGCCGGGTCGGCCGGCCCGGCGAGCACGACCACCTCGGCCGAGCCTGCCAGGGCCGCGGCCGCGGCCGGGTCGGCGGTGCTCAGCAGCACGGTCGCGCCGGTGCCACGGCCGAGCGCGATCAGGTTGCTCAGCGGGCCCGCCTGGACGCTCTCGCAGGCGTGCAGCCAGACCAGGCAGTCGGCGCGGAGCCGGAGATCGGCAAGCCCGGCCAGCACCGCGGCCAGGTCGGTCACCGCCGCCTGCGGCGAGCCGGCTGGCTGGCCCGCGGCAGCGGTTGCCTCGCCCGGCTTGCCGGTTACCGGCGCAGAGAGCACCACGCTTCTGGCCCGGATGGCCCGGCCGATGGCCGGCCGGCCGAGCCCGGCGGCCGGCCGCTGCAGCTCGGCGGCAGCGGCGGCGCAGGCAGCGGTCATGGCGGCGGCAAGCTCGTGGTCGGCAGTGCCGTCGATCACCAGCACGGTCTTGCGGCGGCCGATCGCCGCGGCCGAGATGGCGCAGCCGAGCCGCCGGAGGTGCCTGGCGTCTGGCCCGGTCAGCAGCACGCCGCCGCGCGCCTCCCGCCAGCTCAGCTCGGCCAGCCGGTCATCGGCCAGGTCGATGCCGAGCCCGCAGCCGTCCCTGGTGACAACCGGACCGGCTGCCAGCGCCCTGCTGCCTGTCCACCGCCTGGTCAGCCTGATCAGGCCGGGGCGGACGGGAAGCTGCCGCTGCCAGGCCAGGCCGGCCACCGCAGCCTCGGCCGCCGCGGCGATCAGCGCGAGCGGCAGCTGCCTTGGCAGCCAGTTGCCGGCCCCGGCGAACACCGTGCCCAGGTGCGCGAGCCGGTCAAGGTGACCGGAGAACGCGGCGGCTAACTGGCCGGCTACCTGCCGGGGCCCGGCAACCAGGCCGCGGAAGGCAGCGGGTAAGCCGATCGCCAGCGCCCAGAGCAGCCCGCATGCGGCCGGTACCGCCAGCCAGTCTGAGCGCCATCTGGTCAGCCTGCCGACGCCGATCAGCACGATCGCAATCAGCAGCGTGAGCTGGCCGAACAGCAGCTGGAGCGCAACCAGCAATAACCCGGCGGCGGCGGCTAACTCGCGGCGGCCGAGGCCGTCAGCCGGTAGCGCCTGCCGCGAGCGCAGCGGCATGCGCTCGACGTCGTAGCCAGCCGGGCGAAATGGCATAACCGGTCAAGGTTCCCAGTCCTCAACCGCGTGTGTCCAGGCCGCCGCGAGCGATCCGCCGTCGCCGGCCGCCAGCGGCGGCAGCGGTGACTGCACCACGACCCGGAACATGTCGGCACGCAGCACGGCGATCGTCAGCGCGACCGGCGTGCCCTGGTCCGGATCATCGAACCTGACGGTGATCATCGTGGCCGGCTCACCTGGCACCAGCCGCAGGCTGCGCGCCACCGACGGCGGCGGCGCCTGCATCTCCACGTGCAGCGCGGCCGGCCTGCCTGACAGCTCGGCAGAACCGCCTACGTCCCTGCCGAGCTCGGCCAGGGTCAGCGGCAGCAGGCTCAGCCGATTCGGCAGCGTGCCGGCCACCTCGGCCGGCTGGCCGGCCAGTTCCTTGGGCAGGTAGGTCGTGCAGAACGCGGCGGGCTCGCCACCCACCGTCCACAGGAACCGCACGACGCAGACCGGCTCGCCGGCCCGCAGGCCGAGCGCCCAGCCGATGTCCTCTGGCACCTGGCGGAACGACACCTGACGGCTCCGGCAGGCAAAGTCGGCGCCCATCGCGTCGACGGAGGAGGCGAGCCCAGGCACGCCTTCGAGCGAGATCAGGTACTCGGCCGGGCTCGCCCGGTAGAGCTGGCCGTCGGCCAGCCGCCTGATCAGGTGCCGGCTGGCGAGTTCGGCGATCGCGGCGTCGATCTCGGCGGGGCTGACGTTGTACCGCCTGGCCAGCGCCGAGTGCCTGGGCAGCCGCCAGCCAGGCTCGTGGTGCACCAGCGAGGCCGCGATCCGGTCAGCAAGCACGCTGACCGCCGGCCGGCCGGTGCCTCGGTCAGCGGACACTCGTTCGCGCCTGGCGGCCGGCTCTGCCATGCTGACCACCCTCAGTTCGTCTGCGCGCTGCCAGGTGGAGCCGGGCACGCCAGGGTCCGCGGCTGTCGCCACCTCCTGGCCCGGCTCCGCCATCTGTCATGACTCCGCGTGGCGCCTGGCGCGCGCGGCGATCAGACGTCCGATGATGATCAGCACGAGCACCAGCACCAGCAGCACCAGCGCTGCGTCGTTTGCCAGGATGTTAGCGCTGTTGACCGGCTGGACCAGCGAGGAGAAGAAGTAGACCAGGTACGTCAGGTACGGCAGTGCCTGGTGCGTCAGGTGCAGTGACGGGGCGAGGTCGGAGAAGCTGGCCGTGTAGATCAGCGGCGCGGTCTCCCCGATCGCGATCGCGATGGCCACGAGCGCGCCGGTAACGATGCCGGGCACCGCGGCCTTCAGCACGATCTTGCGCAGCGTGTACGAGGTGGACATGCCGAGGGCCTCAGCGCCCTCGCGGTACCCGGTCGGCACCTGGGCCAGCGAGGTCTCCGTTGCCTTGGTGACGTACGGGATCACCAGCACGGTCATCACCAGCGCAGCGGGCAGCAGCCCGAAGCCCCAGTGCAGGTCGACGACCAGTGCCACATAGCCGACATACCCCAGCACGATAGACGGAATGCCGGCAAGAACCTCGTAGCCACCCCGCAGGATTGATCGTTCGCCGCGGTGCCGGGAGAACTCGCTCAGGTACAGGCCGGTCAGGATGCTGATCACGCCGCCGATGATGATCGCGGCGAAGGTGATCACGACGGTGCCGAGGATCGGCTGCCGCAGCCCGCCGGTCAGGTTGTTGGTGCTGGTCCACAGCACGCTGAACTTGAAGTGCGAGGCCGCGCGGCCGATGATCCCGGCGACCATCCACAGCGTGGGCGTGATCACCAGCGCGAGCGCGACCAGGCACAGCGCCCAGAAGACCCAGTTGCCGGCCCGCCGGCGCCTGCTGACCGACGGCCACAGGCCGGCCCCGCTAGCCGTCCTGGCCAGTCCCTGCGGTGGGGCGCCGCTCATCTAACTCCTCCTCGCCGTGCGTGCTGTCGCGCATGGCTGCTCAGAACCCGGCCCCGATCGGCAGCGGCGTTCCTGACACCCGCCTGGTCATCAACCTGGCCGCCACGTTCACCGCCAGCGTGATCACCATGAGGATCAACGCAAGCTCGGCGATCGTGCGGACCGCGAACCCGCTGCCGTCAAGGAAGGCGGTGTCCAGGTACGTGACGATCGTCGCGGCGATCGTGGTCATCGTCCCGTAGATGTTCGACGACACGGCGCCGAGCGCGACGCCGCAGGTCATTGCGACGGCCATGGTCTCGCCAAGCGCCCTGGCCAGCCCGAGCACGACGGCGCCGACGATGCCGGCGCCCACCCAGGGCAGCGTGACCTTGCGCGCGGTCTGCGCATCGGACATGCCAAGCGCCACCGCGCCCTCGCGCGGCAGGATCGGCACCTGCCTGATCAGGTCGCGCGACGTGGCCGCGACGATAGGGATGATCATGATGGCCAGGATGAGGCCTGAGGTCAGCTCGCCCTCGCCGTTGCCGGTCGAGCCGCGGAAGAAGTCCAGCACCGGCACGTCCGGCATGTTGCGCGCGATCACCGGTGTGATGTGGTGCGCGATGAACGGGCCGAAGGTGAGCGCGCCCCACAGGCCGATGATCACGCTGGGGATGCCGGCCAGCAGTTCGAGGAAGATCCCGACGCCGTTCGCGAGCCGCCTGGGCAGCCGCTCGACGATGAACAGCGCCGCGCCGATCGAGATCGGCACGCCGACGATCAGGGCGATCGCCGAGGTGATCAGGGTGCCGGCGATCTCCGGCAGCGCCCCGTAGTCGGCGCCGGTCAGGTGCTTGACGCCGTTGGTCGTCACGATCCGCGAGTTATAGCCGGTGCCCTCGTCCCAGATGCTCTTGGTGAAGAAGTGCAGGCCGTTATAGCGGATCGCCGGGATGGCCTCGACGACCAGCACCGCCAGGATGAATCCCAGCGCGAGCACCGGGATCAGCGCGCCGGTCCGGCCGGTCCAGCGGACCAGCCCGCCGCCCTTGACGAACGCGCGCAGCGATCCGCCCGCCCGGGGGGACGGGACGCTGCCCGCCCCCCCGGTCGGCTCGGCTACTGGTGTCGAAGCCGTCATCTGCCTACGCGCCGATCTTCGCAATCTGGTTGTCGGACAGCGTGACCACCGACGAGGGCAGCGGCTGGAAGTTCACCGCGTCCAGGTAGGTGGTGCCGCTCTGGCCGGTGTGCACGTCCCAGTACAGGAACGCCCTGATGTCCTCGGCCACGATGCCGTTCGACTGCTTGGTGCTGACGATGGCGTACTCGTAGTTGACGATCGGGTAGCCGGTCGCGGCCGGACCGTTGATCATCGACAGCGTCTCGTTCTTCGGCGTGCTCGCGGTCTCGGCGTCCACCGCTGCGGTGATCGCGGCAGGCACCGGCGCCTCGAACTTGCCGGCCTTGTTCTGCAGCTCTGCCTGGCCGAGGCCAGCAGCCTGCGTCTTGGACAGGTAGCTGATGCCGATGTAGGCGATGCAGCCAGGGGTGGACTGGCAGCCGGTCACCATGCCGCCGTTGCCGGTCTCGGACAGCTCGCCCTTCACCGCCGGCCAGGTCACCGTGGTGCTCACGTTGGATGCGGACCAGGCACTCGGGTCCTGGGCGTTCAGGTAGCTGGTGAACAGGAACGTGTCACCCGAGCTGTCCAGCCTGCGCAGCGGCACGATGGTCATGCTCGGCAGCTTCACGCCAGGGTTGAGCGCGGCGATCTGCGGCGCGTTCCACTTGGTGATCTTGCCGGTGTAGATGCCCGCGAGCACCGTGCCGTTGAACTTCAGCGGCGTCTTGACGCTCGGCAGGTTGTAGTTGATCTGCTGAGCGGAGATCGCCAGCGCGATGTTCAGCAGGTGCGGGTCGGCGGCCAGGTCCGAGCTGGACAGGTACGCGTCCGAAGCGCCGATGTTGACGGTGCCGGTGGTCGCGTCCGCGATGCCAGTTCCGGAGCCGGTGCCGCCGGTCTCGATGGTCACGATCGGGGCCGGCTTGGCGCCGCTGGTGACGAACTGCTTCTGGTAAGCCTCGGTCCACTCGCCCATCAGCGGGTACAGCAGCGTGCTGCCGGTCTCGGTGATCACCGTCGGCTTCTTGTTCGGCGAGGACGGCAGCGAGGGGCCGACCATCTTGGCCGACGAGGTGCTGCTCGGGCTCGAGCTGCAGGCCGCGGCCAGCACCGTGAGCGGAATCAAGGCCGCTATTGCGGATACCAAGCGAAATCTCTTGGTCACCGGGGAATACTCCTTCAGGTATGCACGCTCACGCGTGCGCGGTAAGACTCGCACGCGGCTGCGTGCGACTGTTGTCCGCGCGGCTGCGCGGCACTGCGCCTGTGCGGGGGGAATGCCGTCCTCCCGCACAGGTGGTCTGCGGGTCAGCCAAAGCGCCCGCCGACATAGTTGGCGGTCTCCTCTTCGGCCGGGTTCTCGAACAACTGCTTGGTCGGGCCGTGCTCGACCAGCCGCCCCTTGTTCAGGAAGATGGTCCGGTCGGCGATCCGGACGGCCTGCGCGAGGTTGTGCGTGACGATCACCACGGTGATGTCCGGCACCAGGGTCCTGACCAGCGCCTCGATGGACTCGGTCGCATTCGGGTCAAGAGAGGACGTGGGCTCGTCGAGCAGCAGCACGTCAGGCTGGATGGCAAGCGCCCTGGCCAGGCACAGCAACTGCTGCTGGCCGCCGGAGAGCCGGAACGGCGAGTCCTTGAGCCGGTCCTTGACCGCGGCCCACAGCCCTACCTCGGTCAGGTGCTGCTCCGCGATGGACTTCATGGCCGGCTTGCCTGCCATCTTGTGCGCGCGCACCCCGGCCACCACGTTGTCCAAGATCGACATGGGGAACGGGTTCGGCCGCTGGAAGAGCATCCCGACCCTGCGCCGCAGGGAGGTGAGCTCCAGGCCCGGGTGCCAGATGCTGCGTCCGTCGATCAGCACGTCGCCGTCGTGCCGGTAGCCGCTCACCTTGTCGTTCATCCGGTTGAAGGTGCGCAGCAGGGTGGTCTTGCCGGACCCGGTCGGGCCGATCAGCGCGGTCACCGCGCCGCGGCGAATGTCGGCCGTGATGTTGGACAGGATGGTGTGCTGGCCGAAGCTGAGCGTCAGGTCAACGGCGCTCAGCGCGACCGCGCTGTCGTCGTATGGCTGCTGAGCTGCTGCCGTGACCGTCGGTGCGATGCTCGCGGTTCGCTCGGCGGATGCCTCTGGTGAGCTAGCCGGATCAGCTGCTGTGGACATTGCGAAAGGCCTCGCCTCGGACGCTTGCGGGGAGCCGGCTCGCCTGTCGCCGGCGCCTCCTGTCTATGCAGCGAAGGTGACGAGATGTTGAACAAATTGTGACTAGTCTGCCGACATCAAGATGACAAGTAAGGGAACGCCCAGTTCAGGCCAAACTTGTAACACTGCCCAGCGCGGCGCTCGCTATTCGACCTGACCGGGATTTCCCGGGATTTGTGACCGGTGTGGCTGCAGGGAGTGCCCGGCCACCAAACGCAAGGCTCCCCGGCCGCCCGCAGGCGGCCGGGGAGCCCCGGTCAAGCGGTCCCGGCGCGGTGCGCTAGACCGCCACCTCCACTTCGCGGATCTCGCCAACCTGAGCCGACACCGCGCGCTCGGCCCTGATCCCGCCGGGCGCCAGCACCCGCAGCGTCCAGTCACCGGACGCGGCAAAGAACCTGAACCCGCCGTCATCGCCGAGCGGCACCTCGGCGACGAACTCGCCATCGGCGTTGAGCAGCCTGGCGTACCCGGAGGTGACCGGTCCGCCCGCGCTACTCACCTTGCCCTGCACGATCGCCTGCCCGGCGGCGTCCTTGACCGGCGCGCCGCCGGCCGGCGCGCCGCACCCGGCTTGCTGTGCCGGCTCCTTGGGCCGATCCCCCGGAGCCCCCGGCGCGGCCGGACCGGTCACGAAGCGTCACCGACCGCGATCGGCACGCCGACCAGCGAGCCGTACTCGGTCCACGAGCCGTCATAGTTCTTCACATTCGGCTGGCCGAGCAGCTCGTGCAGCACGAACCAGGTGTGCGCTGACCGCTCGCCGATCCGGCAGTAGGCGATGGTGTCGGTGCCGAAGTCCACGCCGGCCTCGCCATACAGCGTGCGCAGCGCGTCGTCGGACTTGAAGGTGCCGTCCTCCTCCGCGGCCTTGGACCACGGCACGTTCCTTGCCGTCGGGATGTGCCCGCCGCGCTGCGCCTGCTCCTGCGGCAGGTGCGCAGGCGCGAGCAGGCGGCCGGCGAACTCATCAGGGGACCGCACGTCCACCAGGTTGCGAGAACCGATCGCCGAGACGACCTCGTCCCTGAAGGCGCGGATCGAGCTGTCCTGCTCGCTCGCCGAGTAGCTGGTGGCCGGCCGCTGCGGCACCTCGGTGACCAGCTCGCGGGAGTCCAGCTCCCACTTCTTCCTGCCGCCGTCGAGGAGCTTGACCTTGTGGTGGCCGTACAGCCTGAAGTACCAGTACGCGTACGCGGCGAACCAGTTGTTGTTCCCGCCGTAGAGGATCACGGTGTCGTCGTTGGAGATGCCGCGCTCGGACAGCAGCGCCTCGAAGCCTGCCTTGTCCACGAAGTCGCGGCGCACCGGGTCTTGCAGGTCCTTCTTCCAGTCGATCTTCACTGCGCCACGGATGTGGCCCTTGTCGTAGGCGCTGGTGTCCTCGTCGACCTCTACCAGCACCACACCAGGATCGTCGCGGTGCGCCTCGACCCAGTCGGCGTCCACCAGGACGTCGGATCGGCTCATAGGGAAACCTCCTTGTTGGGTTCGGCCGGCGCCAGCGCCTGGCGACCTGGCCAGATACGACGGATAAGCAGATACATCTCGCAGCCAAGGCACAGGCCGAAGACACCGTTCAGTACGGCTGCCAGCAGGCCAGCCGCCGCCGCGGCCATGCCGAGCGGCTGATACCCAGCGGCATAGCCGGCCACGCCGATCAGGCTGATGACAAGGCCGACGCCCTGCGCGAACCGGGGCGGCGCCTCCGCCTCGAGTTCCTTGGGCGGGCCGAGGCGCGGCCTGACCAGCCACCGGTACAGCAGGCCGTACGGCGAGTTCCGCAGGCCCAGCGTGACTCCGGCGGCGAACACCAGCGCTTGCGCGGCGAGCAGCCAGATGCTGCTGGTCACCAGGACGACGGCAAACACCACCATGGTGATCAGGGCACCGAACCGCGGGCCACGCGGGTCGATCTGGTTCTGCACGGTGTCCCTCCTGGTGTCAGAAAGCCGGGCGCTGGCCACGGGCTGCCGCCGCGGCCTGGCCGGTCACGCCTGCGTTGAGATACCCGGCCAGGCCGGCCAGCCGGGTTGCCCGGTCAGGCCTGCCGGGACCGGGACGGCGGGACCGGCCAACAGGCAGCGGTGCTGATACGGCAGAAGTCGACGGCGCGCCGCCTGGTCAGCCCTGGCCTGAGCCAGGCCGAGAGCTGGCGATCGGTAAGCCGGGCAGCGCGGGTCGACGCAGGCATGCTGCCGATGCTATGCGCGGCCAATCGGGCTGTCACTATCTTCTTTGCCAATCGGATATATAGGTTACTCGCTGCCCACCGCCGCGGCTACCGCGGCCAGCACATCTGCCTTGGTCGGGAGCCCGCTGGCCCGCCTGGTAACCCGGCCGGCGGCGTCAAGCACGAGCACCGTCGGAGTCCTGAGCACATGCAGCTCGCGTACCAGATCGAGCCTGGACTCGGCGTCGATCTCGATGTGCGCGACGCCGCTCGTCGTGGCCGCTACCTCGCCGAGGATGTGCCTGGTGGCCCGGCACGGCGCGCAGAAGGCCGAGGAGAACTGCAGCAGCGTGGCCTGGTCGCCGAGCGGCTCGCCGAGCGCAGCAGCGGAGACCAGCTGGCCCTGGCCTGCCGGGCTGTCGGCCTGCGCGGGCAGCGCGCCAGGGTCGGCGACGCCGCGCACGGGAACGGTCCGCATCCGGCCGTTCGTCAGCCGCCAGATCACGCCGCCCGCCACGGCGACGACCAGCGCGATCAGCAATGCGATGAGGCCTGGTGTCACGGCCGGTTCAGCGCCGTCCGCCGCCCCGGCATTCCCGGTCCGGCCATATCTGCGCAGTCTCCGTCGCTGCGGGCGGCGCCGGACAGCTGCGAGCCGCCGCCTAGCGGATCCGGCGCTCTAGCTGGCCGGGATGCTGACGAGCAGCCGCCCGCCGCTGGTCAGCTCGAAGCGCTGCGGTGCAGCGAGCCGCGCGTCCGCCGGATACCAGCCTGGCTGGCCATAGCTGCTGCCAACCGTCCAGGCGCCGGCCTGCAACCGCTGCCCGTCCTTGCCGACCGCCCAGAACGTGCAGTGCGTGCCCGCCGGGACGCCCCTGACCTGCACCTGCATCACGGTGCCCCAGGACACCCGCGCGTACCTGACCCGGGCCCAGACGTGCGTGCTCTGGCTGATCGCGTGCACCGTCTCGCTGGCGGCCACCTGCGGCGCACCACCCGAGTTGGCCTCGATCACGGTCGCCGCGCCCGCCACCCCGACCACCGCTGCCGCCGCCACCGCGAGCAGGCCGCGCCACCGGCGCGTCTTGCTGCGGACCGCGACCCTGCGCAGCAGCGAGTCAAGCAGCTCACCGCCCGGATCCTCTGGCGCAAGCCCGATCGCCTGGTCGTTGATCCGCTCCGCCTCGGCCACCGGCACCTTGCCGAGCAGCGCAGGCAGGCCGGCCAGGTAGGCCAGCTCCTCCCGGCAGCCCTGGCATTGCGCCAGATGGTTGTCGACGACGGACCGCTCGGCCGCGTCGATCGCTCCCACGACGTAGACCCCGAGCAGCTGGCGCAGCTCACGACACGCCGGGGCGTTCGTGCCGTTGGTCATGGCGCCAGCCCCCGTTCCTCGAGTTCCAGTCTGAGTGCACGAAGTGCATAAAACGTCCGTGATTTGACAGTACCTGCAGGTATGCCGAGTGCCACGGACGCCTCTGCCACGGACTTTCCGTGGTAATACGTCTCAAGCAAGACGCTGCGGTGCTCGGGGCGCAGCGACCGCAGCGCGTCGGCCACCGCCCACGATTCCAGCGCGCGCTCGGCGTCGTCCGGGCTCGGCAGCAGTTCCAGCGGTCCTTCGCCGACCTCGCGTGGCCGTGCCTTGCGTGCGCGGTAGGCATCAACTGCCAGGTTCCTGGCCACCGCGAACAGCCACGGCCTGGCCGGCCGGTCCGCGATCGCCTCCGGGTGCAGCCAGGCGCGCAGCAGCGTCTCCTGCACGATGTCCTCCGCTCGCTGCCGGTCGCCGCCCATCAGATGCAGGGCATACCGCAGCAGCGGGCCCGCATGCTCGGCATACAGGGCACGCACCAGTGCCTCATCGGACACAGGCCCTTGCGGTTCACGCTGACCTGCGCTGCCGCGACTTGTCACGTCATGCAGAACGTAGCGCGGCCGCTGCCGGTTCACCGGTCAGCTTGCTAGCCGCCGGCAAACGGCGGCAGCACCTCAATCACGGCCCCGTCGGCCAGCAGCACGCTGTCATGCCGGCGCAGCCCGACCGGCTGCCCGTCGACCAGGAACGACGATCTGGCCAGCACCGCGTGCAGCCGCTGGCTGCCGGGCGACGCGGCAGCCAGCGCCGCGGCAAGGGTGTCCGCGCAGACCCGCTGTTCCGCCGTGCCTGCCGCGTCCTTGGCGGCTGCCCAGTAGCGCAGGGTGACCGAAGCCATGTCAGTTATCCTCGCTGATAGCAAACCCTGACGACGGCGACCAGGGCATGCCGCAGGAGTTGGATGGCAGCAGAGTCCGGCGGACCGAGCCGGCGGCCGGAGGTGGCAGCGGTTGAGCAACGTGCTCCTGCTCACCAGCTCGCATGAGCAGGCCGCCGAGATCCTGCCGTCGCTGAGCCTGCTTCCGCACGTTGTCAAGGTAGCTCACGCCGGGCTGCCGCCAAGCTCTGGTGCGCCCGCCCCCGACGCGATCCTGGTCGACGCCAGGCGTGACCTGGTGCGGGCCAAGAACCTGCTGCACACGCTGCGCGCGGCCGGTGCTGCGGTGCCGGTGCTGGTGATCGTGACCGAGGGCGGGCTTGCCGCGGTCTCGGCGGACTGGGGACTTGACGACCTGCTGCTGCCGTCCGCCGGCCCTGGCGAGATCGAGGCCAGGCTGCGGCTGGCGATCGGCCGGGCAGCGGCGGTCGCGGCCGCGGAGTCGCCGGAGATCAGGGCGGGCGAGCTGGTGGTGAACGAGGCAAGCTACTCGGCTCGGCTCGGCGGGCGCGCGCTCGACCTGACCTTCAAGGAGTTCGAGCTGCTGAAGTTCCTTGCCCAGCATCCAGGCCGGGTGTTCACCAGGGCCCAGCTGCTGCAGGAGGTCTGGGGCTACGACTACTTCGGCGGCACCAGAACCGTGGACGTGCACGTGCGCAGGCTGCGGGCAAAGCTCGGCGCCGAGCATGAGCACCTGATCGGGACCGTACGCAACGTCGGCTACCGGTTCAGCCCGCCGCGGCCAGGCCGCGGCCCAGTACCAGACGGCACAGCACCAGACGACACAGCACCAGACGGCACAACACCAGACGGACCGGTAGCAGAGGGCACGGCACCGGACAGCCAGCCGGCCAACGGGGCGGCGCTGCGGCCGGGATCGGATCACGTCCATGCCGACCGCTGACCGGCAGCGGATCCGGGTCAGCGGCCCGCTGGCAGGGCCGGAGACCGCGGCGGTGCTGCAGCTCGTGCAGGA
>JASHQL010000049.1 GCA_030039155.1 Streptosporangiaceae bacterium
GCACCAGGGAGCTGACCGCGCACTCGATGGCGGCCAGCCCCTGCTCGGGAATGAGCGCGCCGGACAGCTCGCCGCGGCGGTGCGGCACGCCGTCGAGCAGCAGCCGCGCCCCCGGCCGGCCGGCCGCGGCGAACCGGCCGGCGATGGCCCGCTGGGCGGCGCTGAGCAGGGTCACCGCGAATGTGCCCTGCCTGCCGTGCTGGTCGGTAGCGGGGCGACCCCCTTGGACCCCCCGGCCGAGTACCTCGGCCGGATAGGAGTCGGCGGCCAGCGACACCATCACGATGGCCGGCTGCATCGACAGCGGGCAGAACGCGCTCACCGTCGTGCCGATGTCATCGCGGCCGTCAGCGACGGTCAGCAGCGTGACCGCTGCCGCCCAGCCCCGCACGGCATCGGCGAATCCTGCTGAGTCAGCGGGAGACCCTCGTTCCCTCACTCAAAGGTCCAGCTGCCGGGAAGCATCAGCGGTCCGTACGGCGGCAGGCCGGCGCTGGCCGCGATCCGCCAGACCGGGCCCCAGGTGTCGGCGAGCAGCGGGCCGGCCAGCAGGCTGGCCGCCGCGGCGCCGCGGCTCTCGCTCGAGCCGGGCGGGCGGAGCCGGTCGATCGGCCTGACCCTGGGGTAGCCGCGCAGCGCCGCGGTGGCCGGCAGCCCGGCCCGGCGGCGCGCGATCGCCGCGGCGTCGTCCAGGCCGCCGATCTCGTCAACCAGGCCGCGGTCGCGGGCGTCGGCACCGGTCCAGACCCGGCCCCTGGCCAGCTCGTGCACCTGCTCCCTGGTCATCCCGCGGCCGCTGGCCACCTTGCCGGTGAAGTCGTCGTAGATGTGGTCGAGCCAGTGGTTGACCAGCTCCCACTCGTCCTGCGTGAACGGCTTGAGCTGGGAGAACATGGCCGCGTGCGCACCTTCCACGACCGAGTCGCTGGTCACGCCGGCCCGGCCGAGCGCGTCGCCGAGCACCGGCTTGCCGGTCAGCACGCCGATCGAGCCGGTGATCGTGCCCGGCTGGGCGACGATCGCGTCGGCGGCCATCGAGATGAAGTAGCCGCCAGAGGCGGCCACGTCGCCCATCGAGACCACCACCGGCTTGCCGGCGGCCCGCGCCCGCACCACCTCGCGCCAGATCGTGTCGGACGCGACGTAGGAGCCGCCGGGGCTGTTCACCCTGAGCAGGATCGCCTTGGCCTGCTCGTCGCGCACCGCCGACCTGATCGCGGCCGCGATGGTGTCCGAGCCCATCGACCCGCCGGCCAGCGGCCCGCGGCCGCTGCGGCCGCGCCTGATCGGGCCGGTCGCGTAGATGAGCGCGACCACCGGCTCGCGGGCCGGCGGCAGCTTGGCCAGCTTGCGCGCGCGCTCGGCCAGCGCCTTGCCGCGCTGGTACCTGGCCAGGAACAACATCATGGCGTCCCGGCCGGCCAGCCGCCTGACGTCGGCGTACACCTCGTCCCGGTAGCCGAGCTTGTCCACCAGCCCGTTGTCGAGTGCCTGCCGGGCCAGGAACGGGCCGCTGTCGATGAGCTTGCCGACCTGCGCCCTGGTCAGCTCCCGGCGTTCGCTGATGGCCTCGGTGATCTGCTCGGTGACCGACTCGGTCAGCCGTTTGGTTTCCTCCTTGGCCGGACCGGAGAACCGGGTCTCGGTGATCTGCTCGGCCGCGCTCTTGTACTCGTGCCGCTTGGCCACCTCGAACTGCGCGCCGAGCTTGTCCAGGGCGCCGCGCAGGAACACCCGCTCCACCGCGATGCCGGTCAGCCCGAGGTCGCCTGACGGCTGCAGGTAGATGGTGTCGAACGCGGTGGCCAGGTAGTACTGCACGTTGCCAGCGGAGAACTCGCCGAACGACTCGGCCCAGGCGACCGTACGCTTGCCGGCCTCGCTGAGCTGCCTGACCGCGTTGCGCAGCTCCTGCACGGCGGCCATGCCGATGCCCCGGCCGCCGAGCCTGACCACAAGCACCTGAACCCGGTCGTCCGCGCGCGCCTTGCGCAGCCCGTCGAGCACATCGCCGAGCACCATCCGGTGCCTGGCCAGCACCGCCGAGACTGGGTCGGCCGGCCTGGTCTCGGCAAGGCCGTCGGTCAGGTCGAGCTCGAGGATCAGCGGCGCCGTGCGCTGCTGGCGCAGCCTGGCCAGCCGGTCGGAGAGCAGTGATTCCGCCATGCGCTCAGCCTACGTCGCGCCATTTCGGCCGCCCGCTCCCGCGTCTGGAGTCCGGCTAGCCGGAACAGGTCCAGGTCACGGTGCCGGACAGGGTCGGCTTGCCGGGCGTGAGCGGGGGCGCGCTGGCGAAGGTGAACGTGCCAGAACCGTCAGCGCTGACGCTGATGGAGGCCGTTGCCGTCGTCGCGAGCGGGTTGTACATCTGCCCGCCGACCCGGACCTCGCTGCCGCCGCCGGCCAGCAGCGCCTTTCTGGTGTACGTGCCGGGCCCGGTATAAGGGACAGCCCCGGCCAGGACGAAGACGGTGCCGCCGGCCGCCGGCGTCGGCACGTCGAACTCCGGCTTCAGTCCGGCCGGCGCGCCAGTTCCCTTGCTGCCGACCTCGGCGCAGGTGTTGATCTGCGCCGTGTCGGTCAGGTACTCGGTAAACGACTGCTGCTCGGTGACCGCGCCGTGCAGGCTGACGGTCCCGGAAAGCCTGAGGGTGCCGGCGATCGGGGTCGACGGCTGGCTCGGCGCGCTGGAGTGCGCGGCCGGGCTGTTCGAGTGGCCTGCGCTGCTGGCCGGCGAGCCGCCACAAGCGGCGAGGCCGAGGACGGCAGCGAAGGACAGCGTGGTGGCGGCTAACGCCGCGGACGAGCATGAGCGTGAACGTTGCACGCGAAAAGCATAAAGATGTCGTGACCGCTGCACACCGGTCTTGATCGTTGGCGTACTCGGGTCAGGCGCCGCCTTGAGGCGAGTGGCGCTATCGTCGGCCGGGATGGCTAGTCGGGACGGAAACGGGTGGGTGCGCTGCCGCCAGGGCCACCGGCACTGGGGCAGGTTCGGGGCGGCGGGGCTGCTGTGTTACGTGCTTGACGGCCCGGTGCTGCTACATGAGCGGACCTGGTGGAGTCATCACGGCGGTACCTGGGACGTGCCTGGCGGCGCGCGGGACAGCCACGAGTCCGCGGTCAGCGCCGCGTTGCGAGAGGCCGATGAAGAGTGCGGCGTGCCAGCTGACCAGGTTCAGGTGCGCTGCATCGTGACCGACGACCACGGCGGCTGGTCCTACCAGACGGTGCTCGCGCAGGCCGCTTCGCCGTTCGGGGTGCAGCCGGACTATGACGAGGCGACGGACGTCGCCTGGGTCGAACCCGGCAATGTCACCGACTACCGGCTGCATCCAGGCTTCGCCGAGCACTGGGAGCTGCTCAGCCAACTGCTGCAGCCGCTGACGGTGATCGTGGACGGCGCGAACGTGGTCGGCTCCCGGCCGGACGGCTGGTGGCGCGACCGGGCCGGAGCGGCGGTGCGGCTGCGCGACGAGCTGGCCCCGCTGGCCGGCCGCGGGCTGACGCTGCCGGACGTCGATGACGGTGGCCGGGTGCTGTGGCTGCCGGAGATCGAGCTGGTCGTCGAGGGCGCGGCAAGCCCGGCAGCGGACGCACCCGACCCGGTGGGCGCGGTGGAAATGGTTCGCGCAGGTGGCTCTGGTGATGACACCATCGCAGCCCTTGCCGGGTCGACCGCAGGTCGCCGCCTGGTGGTGACGGCCGACCGTGAGCTGCGCGCCCGCTGCACCGCGGCGGGCGCCTCGGTCGCCGGACCCGGCTGGCTGCTTGGCCTGCTCCAAGGAGAGTGAGCGACGTGGTTGCGGATCTCGTTGACCCGAGGCG
>JASHQL010000513.1 GCA_030039155.1 Streptosporangiaceae bacterium
CGACTTTGCCGGCGCGCACCTCGAGACACCACTGGCAGATATCGCCTACGGCTTGTGGCGGAGCGGCCGCCCGTACCAGGAAGCCGACCACCTCGATCTGCATCGAGTCAGCAGGTTCGTCCGCGGGTACGCCAGCACCGTCGCGCTCACGGCTGACGAGGCCCGGCTGATACCTGTGTACCTCTACGGGCGGGGACTTCAGATGATCGCCAAGCGGATCCGGCACGGCCTTGCCGAGACCGGCATGCTGGCCCAGGTGCGCTGGCTGAACGCGAACGCGGCAGCGCTTGCCGACGTGTGCGCGGGCCGCATCGGCTAGCGATTCGCCGGGCAGCGGCACCAGGCGGGCGTGCAGCTACTGGAGCCCGGTCCTGACGGACGTGATGCGCTGGGTGTTGAAGCCGAGCCAGTGCATCCGGCCCACGTAGCGCGCGTGCTCGACCTTGAGGCAGCGATCCATGATCACCGTCACGCCGCCGTCCTCGGCGATCTGGGCCGCCTCGAGGTTGATAACGCCGAACTGGCACCAGAGGGCGCCGGCCCGGATCGTCACCGCATCCCGCGCGATGCCAGGCAGCGCGTCAGGCGCGCGGAAGACGTCCACGATATCCACCGGCACGGGCACCTCGAGCAGGCTGGGGAAGCACTTCTCGCCGAGGATCTCGGTCTCCCTTGGATTCACCGGTATCACCTGGTAGCCGTGCCGTTTGAGGTAATAGCCGACGAAGTAGCTGGCCCGAAGCTCGTTGCCGGACATGCCGACGACCGCGATCGTGCTGGCGGTGTGGAGTACCCGCTGGATGGTCAGCGGATCGGTGTACCTGGCCAGATCGGTCATGTCGTCGTCGCCTTCTCTGCCAGTGTCGCGGCGACCAGCGCCAGAGCCTGCTCGAGATCCCAGATCAGGTCATCGACGGACTCGGTACCCACCGACAGCCGTACCGTCCCCGGCCGCACGCCCGCAGCGCGGAGCTCGGCGTCACTCAGCTGCCGGTGCGTCGTGCTGGCCGGATGAATGATCAGGCTCTTCGCATCGCCGACGTTTGCCAGGTGGGACCAGAGCCGGACGGCGCGAATCAGGTCCTGTCCGCCGGCCCGGCCGCCGGCGCAGTCGAAGGAGAACACCGCGCCGGCCCCGCGCGGCAGGTACTTCGCCGCGAGCGGCCGGTACTTGCTCGACGGCAGGCCGGGGTAGGTGATGTTGGACGCCAGTTCGTGCGACTCCAGGAATGCCGCGACCGCAAGCGCGTTGTCGACGTGCCGCTCCATCCGCAGCGACAGCGTCTCAAGCCCTTGCAGGAACAGGAAGGCGTTCAGCGGTGCGAGCGCCGCGCCCAGGTCGCGCAGGGTCTCGGCCCGCAGCTTCATCAGATAGCCGTAGGTGCCGAACGTCTCGTGGAACTGCAGCCCGTGATAGGCAGGCGACGGGCCCGCGACCACGGGAAACCGGCCGTTGGACCAGTTGAATGAGCCTGCCTCGGCCACGACGCCGCCGATGCTGGTGCCGTGGCCGCCGATGAACTTGGTCGCCGAGTGGATCACGATGTCGGCGCCCCACTCGATCGGGCGGCACAAGTACGGCGTCGCGAAGGTGTTGTCCACGATCAGCGACAGCTCATGTTCATGCGCGATCGACGCGAGCGCCTCGATGTCCAGCACGTTCCCGCCTGGGTTACCGATCGTCTCGCCGAAGAACGCCTTGGTGTTGGCGCGTACGGCATGCCGCCATGCGTCCGGGCTGTCAGGATCGACCCAGGTCAGCTCGACGCCCATCTTGCGGAGCAGGTGCTTGAACTGGTTGACCGTGCCGCCGTAGAGCGCCGACGACGAGACCACGTGGTCACCGGGCTCAAGCAGGGTGAACAGCGCTGCCGCCTGAGCGGCGATGCCGCTGGCGAACGCCACTGCGCCGCAGCCGCCCTCCAGGCTGGCGACTCGCTCCTCGAACACCGCCACCGTCGGGTTCATGATGCGGGAGTAGGTGTTCCCGTATTCCTGCAGGTTGAAGTACGCCGCCGCCGACTCAGGGTCCTCGAAGACGTAGCTGGTCGTCTGGAAGATGGGGACCGCCCGTGCTCCGGTGTTCGGATCGGGCCGCTGCCCGGCGTGCAGCTGCCGCGTCTCGAATCCGAAGGCCCTGGCCTCCTCGGCGCGCGCATCCTGATCGGTCACGAAATCCCCTCCCCCGACGTCACCCGCGGGCTCCGGCTCCGGCAAGGAAGCGGCGGACGAGCGGCGTCTGCCGCAGCTCCTCGAGCAGGAAGCAGTCATGGCCGTACGGCGCGTCGATCACGTGGAACTCAACTGGCTTCCCGAGTGCGCGCAGCGCCTCCTGGATCTCCCTGGACGCGGCCGGCGGGTACAGCCAGTCGGAACTGAACGCGATCAGCAATGTCCGCGCCGAGACACCGGCAAGCGCGCGGGCCAGTGATCCGCCGCCGTATTGCCGCGCGAGATCGAAATAGGTCAGCGCGCGCGAGGTGAACAGATAGCTGTTGGCATCGAAGCGCCTGACGAATGACTCGGCCTGGTGCCGCAGGTAGCTCTCAACCTGGAACTCCGGCTCGGTGATCGTGTACCGGATGTCGTCGGAGAACTGCAGCCGCCGGCCGAACTTGTCGCTCAGCGCCGCCGCCGACAGGTACGTGACGTGCCCGACCATCCGTGCCACACCGAGGCCGGCGTCGGGCGCGCGGCCGGTCCCGTAGTAGCGGCCGCCCTGCCAGGCCGGGTCGCGCATGATCGCCTCACGGGCGATCGCGTTCCAGGCCACGCCCTGCGGGTGCAGCGCGTGCGTGCTGGCGATCGAGACGACGGCGTCGACCTGGTCAGGAAACAAGATCGCCCACTCGAACGCCTGCATCCCGCCGAGCGAGCCGCCGGCCACCGCAGCCAGCCGCTCGATCCCGAGCTCGGTCAGGAATGCGCGCTCGGTCCGCACCATGTCGGCGACGGTGATCACCGGGAAATCTGGCCCGTACGGCCTGTCGGTCGCCGGGTCGATCGACGACGGCCCGGTCGTCCCCTGGCAGCCGCCGAGCAAATTCGTGGAGACCACGAAGAAGCGGTCGGTGTCGAATGCCTTGCCTGGGCCGATCATCCCGTCCCACCAGCCCAGCCCCTTGCCAGCCGCGCCATCCCGGTCCTGCGCTCCGAACCCGTCGCGGGTGCTCTCATCGCCAGGTGACTTGGCGAATCCCGCCGCGTGCGCGTCGCCACTGAGCGCATGGCAGACAAGTACGACATTGTCGCGCCGGGGGGAAAGAGTGCCGTAGGTCTCGTATGCCACCCGAACCTGGCGCAGTTGCTGCCCGCAGTCGAGCTGCACCGGCTGCGGCAATTCCAGGTACTGGGTTTCCACAGTGCCGACCGAGCCAGCAGCGCCGACCGCGATCATGGACGCGGGCTCCGTCATGGGGGTTATGTTAGCTCGCCGGAAGAAGTGTATTGTCAAGTATTCCCATGGGGATCCTAGGTTGAGTGAAAGGGACTGAAGGCATATGACCACGGTCACCAATGGTGTCAACGTTCAGGCACTGCTCGAGGCGCGCGACGCCCTGAAGGAGGCACCGGAAGCCGCTCAGTTCACCTGGCGGGCCTCGGCGAAGTGGAACAGCGGCGTGCACAGCACGATCAAGGTCCAGAGCTTCTTCGGCCTCGGGCAGGAGCAGAGCCATAAGGAAGAGTCGGTATTCGACGCCGATCATCCAGAGGTATTCGCGGCCGAGGACAGCGGCATCACGCCGATCGAGTACCTCATCGTCGGCCTGGCCAGCTGCCTGACCGCCGGCGTCGCCTCGGTCGCCGAGAATCGCGGGATTCAGCTGCACTCGGTCGAGGCGACGGTCGAGGGCCAGCACGATATCCGTGGCATCCTCGGTGCCGACAGCGACGTCCGCAACGGCTACAACGACATCAAGGTGACGTTCACCATCGACGCCGACGCCTCCAGGCAGGAGATCGAGGCCCTGGTGGCGCAGTCGCAGAAGCGGTCCGCGGTGTTCGACGCTCTGACGAACCCGACGAACGTCACCGTCGAGGTCGCCTGAGAAACTGTCTTCATGGAGCGTGCCAGCGCGGTCGTCGTCGGCGCTGGGCATGCGGGGCTGGCCGCAAGCCACTTCCTCAGCCAGCGGTCGATCGATCACGTCGTGCTCGAGCGCGGCGAGGTGGCGAACTCCTGGCGGCGTGAGCGCTGGGACTCGCTGCGGCTGATCACGCCGAACTGGCAGAGCCGGCTGCCGCGCCAGCGTTACGAAGGCCAGGATCCGGACGGCTACATGACCGCCGGTGAAGTGGCCGAGTTCATCGAGCGCTTCGCCAAGCTCTCGAACTCGCCGGTCAGGACCGGCGAGGACGTCACGTCGGTGCGACGCACCGACGACGGCTACCACGTCACGGCCAGCCATTGCGAGATCAGCTGCCGGTCGGTGGTCATCGCCAGCGGTGCCTGCAATCAGCCAGCGGTGCCGCAGTTCAGCCACGCCGTGCCGGCGTCCGTCGGCCAGCTGACGGCGTTCGACTACCGGGAGCCTGGCAGCCTGCCCGACGGCGGCGTGCTGGTGGTGGGAGCGTCGGCGACCGGCGTGCAGCTGGCGGCAGAATTGCAGCGGTCGGGCAGGCCGGTGACCCTTTCGGTCGGCGAGCACGTGCGGCTGCCGCGCAGCTACCGGGGGCGCGACGTGCTCTGGTGGATGGACGCGTCCGGGGTATGGGACCAGCGGTACGACGAGATCGAGGACGTCGCCAGGGCCAGGAGACTGCCATCGCCGCAGCTTGTCGGGACCGCGGAAAGGGCCACGCTGGACCTCAACGTGCTCACCGGCATGGGGGTCGAGCTCGTGGGCCGCTTTGCCGCGGTGCGTGACGGTCACGCGCTGTTCTCCGGCGGCCTGCGCAATGCGCTGTCGCTCGCCGACCTCAAGATGGGCCGGCTGCTGGATACCTTCGATGAGTGGGCGGCGACCAGCGGGCGCGGCGCCGGGGTCGATGCCGCAGAGCGGTACCCGCCGACGCGCCTCCCGCAGTCCGCGCGGCTGCAACTTGACCTGCGAAGCGGCGAGATCCGCACGATCGTGTGGGCGACCGGATTCGTGCCTGTCTACAGCTGGCTGCAGGTGCCCGTCGTCGATCAGAAGGGCCGACTGCTGCATGACGGCGGCACGGTCGCGAGCCCTGGCCTGTACGCGCTCGGGTTGCCGGTCTTGCGGCGGCGCAAGTCGACCTTCATCTGCGGCATCGAGGACGATGCGGGCGCGGTCATCGGGCACCTGGCCGGCTACCTGGCCGGGCAATCGCCAAGTCCGGCAGGCCTGCCGGCCACCGCGGGCCATGACCGGCCGCCTGAGCTTGCACGTTAAAGCTACTTAGCTAATCGGAATACTTGCTTTTTGTCCGCTCTCCGGCGAGCCTGGTGGATGACACTGTGCAGCCACCACGGAGGGTAACCGACGCATGTCCCAGCTCCTTCACAGCCAGCCGGGCCTGGCCCGGCCAGGACGGTACGAGCACATCGAGGTGACGCAGCTTGGCGGCGTGATCGGGGCCATCGTCGGCGGCGTCCGGGTCGGGGCGGACGTGCCGCCAGCGGCCTTCGCCGAGCTGCGGGCCGCGCTGCTGCGCCACCGGGTGGTGTTCCTGCGCGATCAACAGCACGCGGCCGATGCAGACCAGGTTGCCTTCGGCCGGCTGTTCGGCGAGATCACCAAGCCGCATCCGACCGTCGCCGGCGACGGCGCGGCAGTCCTGCCGATCGACTCCGAGCAGGGCAAGGCCAATAGCTGGCATACCGACGTGACCTTCGTGGACCGGGTCCCGGCGATCAGCATCCTGCGAGCGATCACGCTGCCGCCCTACGGCGGCACCACCATGTGGGCCAACACGGTCGAGGCGTACCGCCGGCTGCACCCGGCACTGCAGGCGATGGTGGCCCAGCTTCGGGCGGTGCACTCGAATCTGTACGACTACGCGGCACAGCGCACGTTCAGCGGCGTAGACGTCAAGGAGCAGCGGTACCGGGAGGAGTTCAGGCACCTGGAGTTCGAGACAGAGCACCCGGTGGTCCGGATTCACCCGGACACCGGCGAGCCGTCACTGCTGCTCGGCCACTTCGTCCGGTCATTCGTCGGCCTCAGCAGCGTCGACTCGGCTGACCTGTTCCAGTTGCTGCAGCGGCAGGTGACCAGGCCGGAGAACACCGTTCGATGGTCCTGGCGGCACGGCGACATCGCGATCTGGGACAACCGGGCCACCCAGCATTACGCCGTCGCGGACTACGACGACCTGCCGAGGCTGCTGCACCGGATCACCATCGCCGGGCCGGTGCCTATCGGCATCAACGGCGACACCAGCCTGCCGCTGAAGGGCGACGCGAGCTTCTACTCCTCGCTGGCCAGAGCCTGACGCGCTGGTCCGGACAACCGGAGCCGACGGCCGCCGACGGGCTGCTGCTGTCTCCCTGCACCACATCCGGCCCGCCCGGATGGCGCCGGATGTTCCGGATCTTGGGCGCGGTCCCGCATCAGCGGACCGAGAACTCCTGACCAGCCGGGTCCGGCGGGCTGCCACCCGGCTGCTGCTGCCGTGACGAGCGCGACCGGCGAGATGGCGCCGGGGTCGGAGCGAGCGCGTCGATCAGGACGATGACGGCGTCAAGGTAAGCCTGCACGTCGAGCCCGGGTTCGTATGCCTGCTGCAGGACAAGGCCCTGGAAGATCGAAGCGCAGACACGCGCCGCGCCATCTGGGTCGAGCTGCTCGGGCAGGCGGCCGTCGCGCTGTCCCTGGCGGAAGAGTTCCGCCAGGATCTGCAGGGGCTCGTCCAGGCCGCGCCGGACGATGCTCATCACGCGGTCGTTATGCAAGGCCTCTCCCCACACCTGGACAGTCACCCGGCGCCAGCGCTGCTCTGCCGGGTCGGCCAGGCGTCCCAGCGATACGCCGGCTAGGTGACGCAGCGCCCCGGCAACGTCGTCACCGCCAGGCCATTCGGCCAGAACCGCGGCTTCGGCTGCGTGATGCTCGGCCGCGATTGCCGCGACGATGTCTTCCTTGGACCGGAAGTACCGGTAGATGGCCCCGGCACTCAGCCCGGTCTCGGCCACGATGTCCTGCATCGTCGCCCGATGGAAGCCGTGCCGGGCGAAGCAGGTGATCGCCGCGTCCATGATCTGGCGGCGCCTTGAGTCGAGATAGCCCTGGCTTACCCGCGGCATCTCAGCGCCGCCTCGCCCCGGCCACGTGGTAGTACGCGGGCACCGGCGGGCACTTGCCTGCGGGGTACAAATCCGCGGCTGCCTCGCTGACCTTGGTGTCCCACTCCAGATCGAAGCCGCGCGCAGCCAGGTAACCTCCCAGCTGCGCGGGGTCGAAGCCGAAGGTGAACGGCTCACCGACCCGCCGTACCGCACGCAGCGTCGTATCGGCCCCCTCGAACACAGCTGTGCCGTCGATGATCCCGCGGTGCACGTAGGTAAACACGACCGGAGATCCGGACCCGAGCACCCCGGCCAGGAACGTGAAGGTGGCATCGACGGCTTCCGGAACGAGGTAGTTCGTCACCCCCTCCCACAGCACCAGGGTCATCGCGCCCGGCTCAAACCCGGCGTCGGCGAGTTTCGCCGCCGGGTCATCGGCCCCGAATATCACCGGCACGAACCTGACCTGGCCCGCCGGCCCGCCCACGCTGCGCTGCACCGCCTGCCGTTTGGCCGCCTGGGTGGCAGGATGGTCCACTTCGAACACCGTCACCTGCCTCATCGCGGGCAGCCGGTAGGCGCGGCTGTCGAACCCGGCGCCCAGGATCACCGCCTGCCGGACCTGGGGAAGCTCGGCCGCGACCTTCTCGTCGATCAGCCTCGTGCGTGCGACGACGCCCCCGCGAACGCAGGGCCAGCGATGATCGATGAACGCCTCGATGACGGCCGCGGCGACCCGCACTCGCGCCAGCCCGGCCACGACTCGGAACCCGGGGGTGAGAAAGCGGACCGCCAGTGGATCGTCAGCCACTCGGCGACGCGCCGGACGCCGCGCCTCGAGCGCGCGGAACAAGGCGTTCTGCACGGCGGTCCTGCTTGGCTGTCCCTCGCGCAACGCGCCTCCCGTATAAAAAACGGATGTC
>JASHQL010000050.1 GCA_030039155.1 Streptosporangiaceae bacterium
GCCGGCAACATGCCGGTCGCCGTGCACCTGTCACCGGGCAAGCTCGGCCTTGCCGCAGCCGGGAGCGGCCAGCTGACGCTGACCGTCGCGGCCGGGCCGTCGCCAGCGTGCGGTGAGGTCAGCCTGGACGTGCCGGCCGGCCTGACCGTCGAGCCGGCCGGGCCGCTCCGCTACGACCTTGCCGGGCTCGGCCACCAGGCCTGGCAGCTCACGGTCACGGCGGCCGGGTCACCGCCGCCGGCCGGCCGCAGCTTCATTGCCGCGCAGATCAGCGACCAGGCGGGTCAGCTGATCGAGGACGCTGCCATGGTGACGAACGGGGCGCCGGCCGGGGATGAACCAGCGGCCGCGGTCACGCTGGCCGCCCGGACGCTGGCGCTGCGGCCAGGCGAGGCTGGCGTCATCTCGGCTCGGATCGACAACAAGGCAAGCTCGGCGCTGCGCGGCGAGGCCCAGCTGCTCTCACCGCACGGCAGCTGGCAGCAGGTCACGCCGTGGACGACCGGCTTCAGCGTGCCAGCAGGCGCGGCCACCGACGTGTCGTTCCAGGTGACCGCGCCCGCCGCGGCACGGCCAGGCCAGCAGTGGTGGGCAATCGTCAAGGTGATGTACTTCGGCAGGCTCGCCTACACCGAGGCGGTGCAGGTCACCATCGGCTAGCCCGCAGGTCAGCGGCGCAGTGTAAGCGCGTCGGGCAGGGTAGCTGGCCACGATGCCCGCCAGCACATGGTTCACGCGAAGTTCGCCGAGACGGGAAATTTTTGTCGCCGCTTCGGTCCCCTTTTCCGCACCCGCGCTGTTTCATTAGTGAAGACGACCCCAGCCATGAGGACCGGCCCCCGCGATCAGATGACCGCCGCGATCAGCGTTGAGCCGGCCGGGAACCTGCCGGCCGAGCCGAACAGCTTCATCGGCCGCGAGCGCGACCTCGCGGACCTGACCAGGCTGCTTGGCCACGTCCGCGTGCTCACCCTGTGCGGCCCCGGCGGGATCGGCAAGACCAGGCTGGCGGTGCGGCTGGCGGCGCAGCTCACCGGGCCCGATCTCGCCGACGGCGCCTGGCTGGCTGACCTGGCCGACACCGTCGACCCGGCGCTGGTGCCCCGGCGGGTCGCGGCCACCCTCGGCATCAGGGACGAGCCGGACCGGCCGGTAGCCGAGACGCTGGCCGACGCGATCAGGCCGCGCCGGATGCTGCTGGTGCTCGACACCTGCGAGCACGTGATCGAGGCGACCGCCACGCTGGTGCAGCACCTGCTCGCCAGCTGCCCGCAGCTGCGGGTCGTGGTGACAAGCAGGGAGCCACTGCGAGTGCGCGGCGAGACCGTCTGGCGGGTGCCGCCGCTCGCGCTGCCGCCGGCCGCCGGGGAGCCCGGCCCGGACCTGGCCGAGCACGAGGCGATCAAGTTGTTCGTGGACCGGGCCGCGGCGGTCAGGCCGGCCTTCGCGCTCGGCCCGGAGAACTCGGCAGCGGTGCGGCGGCTGGTCCGCACGCTGGACGGGGTGCCGCTGGCGATCGAGCTGGCGGCCGCCAGGGTGCGCGCGCTGTCCATCGAGCAGATCGCCACCAGGATCGACGACAGGTTCCAGCTGCTGGCCTCCGGTGACCGGACCGCGCCGCCGCGCCAGCGCACGCTGCGCGCCGCGGTGGACTGGAGCTACAACCTGCTCACCGGTACCGAGCAGATCCTGCTGCGCAGGCTGTCGGTGTTCGCCGGGTGGAACCTGGAGATGGCCGAGCAGGTCTGCGCGGACGCGCAGCTTCCGGCCGCCCAGGTGCTCGACGAGCTCGCCGCCCTGATCGACAAGTCGCTGGTGGCGCTGGACGGCGAGGTGGCCGGTCAGGCCAGGTACCGGCTGCCCGACACGATCAGGGAGTACGCCACCGACTGCCTGGTTGCGGCCGGCGAGCTTGACGCGATCAGGCTGCGGCAGGTCGAGCAGATGAGCCAGCTCGCCCAGGCGGTCGTCGAGCGGGTCTTCAAGCGCGGCGACCCGCCCTGGCCGGAGCGGGTCGCCATCTACAACCGGTGTACCGCCGAGCTGCCGAACTTCCGCATCGCGCTGGCTGCCTGCCTGGAGTTCGGGCTGGCCGAGCAGGGGCTGCGGCTGTGCTCGACGCTGCGCTCGCCGTGGATCGTGAACGGGGACGTGACCGAGGGCCTCGCCTGGTTCGAGAAGTTCTTCGCGCTCGACGGGCAGGCACCGGCCGGGTCCAGCGGGGTCGTCCCCCCCGGGCGGGCCGGCGCGCCGGCCCTGGCCTGGGCGCTGATGATGCGCGCGGAACTGGCCTTCGAGCAGCAGGACTACCAGCTGGCCGCGCGGTCCGCCCGGCAGGGCCTGGAAGTCTGCCAGGCCGAGCGCCTGCCGGGGACGGCCGGCGCACAGCGCCTGCTCGGCCTGATCAGCCTGCGCTCGGGTGACCAGCGGGCGGCGCTGGCGCTCGCCGAGTCGGCGCTGGCCGCCGCCAGGTCGGACGGCGACGAATGGGAGGAAGGGCTGTCGCTGTCCGCGCTTGCCCTGGTGCGGGCCAGGCTCGGCGACCTGGCCGCGGCGCAGCAGGCATTCGAGCAGGCACTTGAGCTGCTGGTTGACAACAACCGGTGGGGCTACGCGCACACGCTGTACGGCGTCGGCAGCCTGGCCAGGGCGCGCGGGGACCACGCGGCCGCGATCAAGCGCTTCACCGAGGCGCTCGAGCTGTTCAGGGAGATCGACGCCAGACCGGAGATCGCCAGGTCGCTGGCCGGCATCGGCTGGGTGGCGCTGGCCAGCCGGGACCTGGAACTCGCCGGTGCCAGCCTCACCGAGAGCATCGGGCTCAGCCTGGCTACCGGTCACCGGCTGGCGATCGCCCGCGGGCTCGAGGCGTTCGCCGCGCTCGCCGTGCTGCGCGGCGAGCCGCGCACCGGGCTGCGGCTGCAGGGCGCCGCCCGCGCCCTGCGGGCCGGCGCCAGCCAGGTCAGCAGCATCCAGGAGCAGGCCAGGCTGGATGAGCTGGTCGGCGCTGCGCAGCCGGCCGTCGGCAAGGACGAGGCGCTGGAGCTGCTGGTGGCCGGGACGCGGCTGACCGCGTACGAGGCCGTCACGCTGGCCATCGGGCTCGCCGAACCGGCGCACGGCGGGCCCGGGCAGCCAGGCGACGGCGGCCTGACCCCGCGCGAGCTCGAGATCGCCGGCCTGATCGCCAGGGGGCTGTCCAACCGCGCTATCGCGCACGAGCTGGTGATCAGCCCGGCCACCGCGGCCAGGCACGTGGCCAACATCTTCACCAAGCTCGGCTTCAGCTCCAGGTCCCAGCTCGCCGCCTGGGCGGCCAAGCGGGACCAGTCTGCGTAGCTGGCTACATATCCGCCAGCCCGGCCTACATAGTGGCCAGCCCGCGGTTCTGCACATCTGAATGGCGAATTAGGACCATGTGCGGGCCTGGCCGGCTCACCTACGGTTCAAGCCTGGGGCACGGCGCCGGCCCGCGGCAGGCCACGAGGAGGGGATGGCCTGCACCGCACGGCCGGCGCCCCCGGCAGGCCCAGCCCCGTCGTCTGGGCCTGCCGGGCCAGCTACATACCGACTACACATTCCTGACGATGTGCCAGGCCGGCCTGCGTCGGTACGGTCGCGATGTCGGGGCTTCTCCGAGGGACACCGGAGGTAGGGCCAGATGACCACTGCGACGTCGGCTGGCGACGTCACGGTCACCCAGCGGCTGCTGTGCGCAGCCGCCGGCTACGGTGCCAGGCCCGCGCTGATCAGCCGGGCACCGGCCCAGGCCTACAGCTACGCCGAGCTGGCGTTCCTGGTCAGGCACGCGGCCGCCGGGCTGGCCTGGCGCGGGGTGCGACCGCGGGATGTGGTGGGGGTGTACGTGCCGGACGCGGCACGTTACCTGCTGAGCTGCCACGCGATCAGGGCGGCTGGTGCCGTGCCCTCGCCGGTCACCGACGGGCTGACCGTCGCCGAGATGGCAGGCCAGCTCGCCGACTGCGGCGCCCGCATGCTGATCACCGCGCCACCGCTGGCCATGGCCAGCATCGCCGCGGCCGACAGGTCCTGGGTCAGGCAGGTGATCTGCTTCGGCGACGCGCCAGGCGCCACCCCGTTCGACGCGCTGCTCGGCGTCGGCGCGCTGCAGCCGACCCGGATGCGCGCGCATGACCTGGCGCTGCTGTCCTACCGGCGCAGGGCCGACGGCGTGCTCGGCCAGGCCGCGCTCACCCACATGGAACTGGACTTCGAGCTGGCCAGGCTGGCCGAGGACGCGGCGATCGGGCAGCGCGACGTGGTGCTCGCCACCCCGCCGGCCGGCGACGGCCGTGCGTATACCGCCTACCTGGACCATGTGCTGCTCGGCGGCGCCAAGGTGGTGGCTACGCCCGCCGACGACATCGCCGCCGCCGCCAGCGAGCACAGCGGCACCGCGGCGATCATTCCGACCGGCGCGCGCGGCGCGCTGAGCGAAGCACTCCGGGTGTTCGCGGTCGTCCGTTAGACCGCAGGCGGTCGGTTCTCGTACGGCGTGCTGAGCACGATCGTGGTGTGCGTGGACACGCTGGCAGCCGCGCGGATCTCCTGCAGCAGGTCCTCAAGCGCACCCGGCGAGGCGACCCTGACCTTGAGTATGTAGTTCTCGTCGCCCGCCACGCTGTGGCAGGCCTCGATCGCGCCCAGGTGGGCAAGCCGGTCAGGCACGTCGTCGGGCGCTGCCGGGTCGAACGGCTTGATCGACACGAACGCGGTCAGCGGCAGGCCGACCTTCTCCGGGCTGATCTGTGCCGCGTAGCCGCTGATCACGCCGCGCTCCTCAAGCCGGCGCACCCGCTGCTGGGCGGCCGAGACCGAAAGGCCGGTGCGCTTTGCCAGCTCGGTGAAGCTCATCCGGCCGTCCGCGGCCAGCAGCGCGAGGATCTGGCGGTTGGTGTCCTCCACCTGCGCAACGGTAGCGCCTGCCAGCACCCGGCCCACCCGGCAGGTAACGGCTCAGCCAGCAGGTAACGGCCCGGTCTCGGGCCTTACGCTCGGATAACCGAACGACGTGGCCTGCTGCCTGCCGCAGGCCTGCCAGGTACGCTCCGGGCAACGTGCATATCGCAGTCACGGCGGCGGGCGTCGCCGCGAGCCGAAGCGGCGGAGGCTGGCATGGCGCAGATTGTGCTCGATCACGTCGACAAGCTCTATCCGGGCGGTGTCAAGGGCATCGACGGGCTCAACCTGGCCATCTCGGACGGCGAGTTCATGGTGCTGGTCGGCCCGTCCGGCTGCGGCAAGTCCACCGCGCTGCGGTCGATCGCCGGGCTCGAGGAGATCACCTCTGGCACCATCTCCATCGGCAGCCGGGTGGTGAACGACCTGCCGCCGAAGGACCGCGACATCGCGATGGTGTTCCAGAACTACGCGCTCTACCCGCACATGACCGTCGAGCAGAACCTGGCCTTCGGCCTGCAGCAGCGCAAGACGCCGAAGGACGAGATCCGCCGCAGGGTAGCCGAGACCGCCAGGATGCTCGGCCTTGACGAGTACCTCAAGCGCAAGCCGGCCGCGCTGTCCGGTGGCCAGCGGCAGCGGGTGGCGATGGGCCGCGCGATCGTCCGCGAGCCGCAGGCATTCCTGATGGACGAGCCGCTGTCGAACCTGGACGCCAAGCTCCGGGTGTCGATGCGCGCCTCGCTCGCCCAGTTGCACGACCGGCTCGGCGTCACCACCGTCTACGTCACCCACGACCAGGTCGAGGCGATGACCCTTGGCCAGCGGGTCTGCGTGCTGCGCGACGGCAAGCTGCAGCAGGTCGACACGCCGCAGCGGCTCTACAACTCGCCGGTCAACCTGTTCGTGGCCGGCTTCATCGGCTCGCCGGCGATGAACTTCGTGACTGCCAGGCTGGTCAAGGACGGTGGCGCCAGCGCGGTGTTCGCCGGGCACAAGCTCGCGGTGCCTGACTCGCTGCTGTCGGCCAGGCCCGGCCTTGACGGCTACTTCGACAGGGACGTCATCCTCGGCGTGCGCCCCTCGGACTTCGAGGACGCCGCGCTCGCCGAGCCGAGCTGGTCCCGGGTGCCGGTGCAGCCGAGCGTCACCGAGGAGCTGGGCAGCGAGATCCACGTCATCTTCCCGATCGAGACCGCGCCGGTGCAGCATGCCAGCATCACCGACGCCAGGTCTGACGGCGACGACGACGAGGCGATCCCGCTGGCCGGCAACCGGACCATGTGGACCGCCAGGGTTGCGGCGCGCAGCCAGATCCGCCCTGGCTCGGTTGCCGAGCTGGCCGTCGACACCTCGAACCTGCAGTTCTTCGATCCGGACAGCGGGCTGGCCGTCGGCCAGCAGCCGGCCGGCGGCTGAGCCAGGATGGCCGGCCGGTTCAGCAGGGTCCCGGCCGTGATCCAGGCGCTCGAGTCCCGGCACAACGACCAGGACCGGGGAATCCGCAGGCGCGTCAGGAAGACGCTCGCGCACTACCGGCGGACCGGGAAGGTCACCGACGCCGCTCACTAGCGGCTACCACCCGGCCGGGCTCCGCTGCCAGCCGGCGAGATCGCCGCGTCCAGCATGTCCTTGGTCAAGCTTGTCATGCTCGCATCGAGGTGTTTTGGCCCGAGCGACCGGCGAACGTGGTCATTCTGTACTCATCACCACACGGCGCAACCACCACGAGACATGACCCGATGGAGGTAGGAATGGGCGCAAGCTACGAAGGCAGCCAGTCGTTCCCCGCGAACGGTGCCGCCGTCTTCCAGGCCGCCATGCAAGCCGTGCCGCAGAGCGGGTTCAAGCTGAAGGGCTCCGACCCGGAAGCAGGCCAGATCAAGGCCAGCAAGGGCCTGAGCCTGATGTCATGGGGCGAGACCATCACGATCACGGTCGGTGCCGACGGCAGGGTCACCATCAAGAGCGCGAGCCTCGCATTCCAGCTCGTCGCCTACGGCAAGAATCAGGCCAACGTGAACAAGCTGTTCGCCGCGATCGGAGCACTGCTGCAGGCCGAGCCTTCCGCCCCGCAGCCGTAACGGCAGCCAGCCGGCGGTGCTCGGCCTGCACGGCAGCTGCAACGGATGAGCTGACCGCGGCGTCCAAGTTCCGTGCGCCTGAGCATGCTGGCAGTCGTGATGGCAGGCATCTGCGTGCTGGCAGGCTGCGGCGCCAGCCCCGGCGATGAGCAGACCGTGCACGGGACGTTCGTCCGGGTGGGCGGCCCGGCACCGGGCGCGGCTGTCCCGCTGCCAGGCAGCATCACCGCCCGCGCCAGCAACGGCCGGACGTTCACTGCCGCGGCCGGCCGCAGCGGGCGCTTTACGCTGTCGCTGCCGCCCGGCAGCTACCTGGTGACCGGACGCAGCCCGCTGCTGCAGTCGGGGCAGCTGGCCTGCGCCGCGACCGGCCGGCTGCGGGTCAGCCGCGGCAAGGCCGCCGGGCCGGTCACCGTCGTCTGCTCGGTGTCCTAGCGGCCCGCGCGGCCCGCCCGCCGAGACGCGGCGCTGACCGGACCGAGCGCAAGGTCATGGACGGCGCCGCCGCCAAGTGCCAGGCTCATGTCTTGCCGGGCAGCGTGGCAGCCGATGTCTGCGAGGGAGAACGTGATGAGCGTGTACAGGGTGACCGAGATCATCGGGACGAGCAGCACATCATGGGAGGACGCCGCAGCGCAGGCGATCAAGACAGCCGCCGCGACGATCCGCGACCTGCGGGTCGCCGAGGTCGTCAAGCAAGATATCCACCTGGACGAGGACGGCGCGATCACCTACCGCACCAAGATCCAGCTCTCCTTCAAGTACGAGTCAGAGCACTAGGGGCCGAGCACCGCGCTCGCCGGCACCCGGCTCGCGGCCCTGGCCGGCACGGCGGCGGCCAGCGCGGCGATGGCGACCGCCGCCAGCACGCCGATGACCAGCGTGCTGACCGCCGGCAGCCTGGCCAGCCCGGCGCCCAGCCCGTAGACCCTGGCCGCCACGTTGATCAGCGCCGAGCTGACCGCGAGCCCGCCCGCCATCCCGGCAGCCACCGCGAGCAGCGCCAGCACGCTGGTCCTTGCCACCAGCGCCACCCCGACCTGGCCGGGAGTCAGTCCCATCGCGCGCAGCACCCGCACGTCCCGCAGGTGGTCACGCAGGCCGACCAGCGACGCGGTCAGCACGTTGATCAGCGCGGTCAGCGCGAGCACGCCGATCAGCCCGGCAAGCACCACCCTGACCACGCCGAGCTGGTCGGCAGGGTTGGCCACCTGCTCGACCGCGAGCCTGCCGTGCGAGGCGCGCACCAGCCGGCTTGCCGCAGCGGACTGGCTGACGCCGGGGCGCAGGATCAGGCTGAAGAACGCCAGCGGCGCCGGCGCGCCCTCGGCGGTGAGCGTGTCCCTGCCGTAGGCAAGCACCTGGCCGCCGTACTGCGGGTCGATGATCCGGCCCACGATGCGGAACGTGACCGGCACCCCGCCGAACCACATCCTGACGTACTGGCCGACCTGCACGCCGAGCGTGTCGAGCAGGCCCTGCGTGGCGACCGCCTCGCCTGGCGCACGGTAGATCTGGCCCTGGACCACGTGGAACGGGAACGGCCGCCGCGAGGTCCCCATGCCCAGCGTCGTGATCGTGGTGGTCTCGGCGGGCGTGAGCGCGGTCGCCTTGACGCACGGGTAGGCCGCCTTGACCTGCCGGTCGGCCGCGATCACCCGGCTTGCCTGTGCATAGCTCATCCCGGCCGGGCTGGCGGTCAGCCCGGCCGCGAGGCCGATATCGGCAGGGTTGCGCTGCACGTCGTCGAGCGTGGACCAGAATCCGAGCCCGATCGTGATCATGAGCATCGGCACCACCAGGCCGACGATGGTCAGCGCGGCCGGCATCCGGCGGACGAACGCGGCCCGCGCGCCAAGCACGATCGCGGGCGGCAGCCTGGCCGCCATCGCCGCGGTGGCCAGCGTGGACAGGTGACCGCGCACCGCGGCCGGGCGGACTGCCGCGACCGGCCAGATCCGGCTGGCGCTCCAGGCCGGCACCGCGGTCGCCAGCACCACCATCGCCAGCGCTGCCGCCGCGATGACCACGGCCCAGCCGACCGGCACCGTGACGCTCGCCGCGGCGACGCCTGGCACGTTGCCGAGCAGCACCGGGGTGAGCAGCGGTGCCGCCGCCAGGCCGACCGCGACGCCGGCCGTGCCGAGCAGCGCGTGCTCGACCGTGAGCGTCACCATCACCTGCGTCGGGGTGAAGCCGAGCGTCTTCAGCATGCCGAGCTCGGCCCGCTGGACCAGCACCCGGCCGGTGCTGACGTTGATGATGGCCAGTGCCGCGGCACCGAGCGCGACCAGCCCGAACAGCGCGAGCAGCAGGCCGAGCAGCGGATCACGCCTGGCCATCGACTGCTCCACCTGCTGCCAGGTCTGCACGTTGCCGACCGCGCTGCTGCCGAGCTGGGTGACGATCTGCTGCACCACGAAGCCGGTGTCGGCAGGGTTGGCGGTCCTGATGCCGACCACTTCTTCGAGGTGGCCGCGTGCCGGGTCCACCCGGTGCAGCAAGCTGGGCAGCACCCAGATCAAGCCGGGCGTCTGGTCCGGGTAGAAGCCCTGATCCGCGGTCTGCGCAAGGCCGGCCACGGTCACCCTGGTGCTCGACGTGCCGTCGACGTTGTGCACCTCAAGCACGCTGCCGACCTGGACATGCACGGCCTGGGCGAACGACTCCTCGAGCACCACGCCTGCCGGGGCCGGCTGGCGCAGCCAGTGCCCGGCCACCAGCAGCGGCACCCCGATCGCGGGCAGCTGCGGCGCCATCGCGCGCAGCTCGACCCTGCTGCGCTGGCCGCCGGCGGTCAGCGTCGCCGCCGCTGCCTGGTAAGGCCCGGCCACCGCGGTGATGCCGGGCACCCGGTCCCGCAGTGCGCCGACGTCGGTGCCCGGCGCCAGGTGCAGCCAGATCTGCGCGCCCCTGGTGGCGGCGAACAGGCCCTGCCACGGATTGGTGGCTCCCTGCAGCAGCGCGGCGGACAGCAGCAGCGCGGTGACGACGCCGGCCACCACGCCGGTCACGATCGCGGCCTGGCCGCGCCTGGCCCGCAGGTCTGCCCTGATCCAGCGAACGGACGCGCGCACCGGCCTGCTCCAGGCCCGGTCAGCCGCTGAGCCGGAGCACGCTCGGCACCATGTCCGGCGTGCGGGCCGGCTCGGCCAGCACGGCGTCGTCGGCGATCATGCCGTCGAACAGGCTGATCACCCGGTCCGCCGCGGCGGCGATCCGCGCGTCGTGGGTCACCAGCAAGATCGCCTGACCCTCGGCATGCGCGTGATCGATCAGCCGCAGCACGATGCGGCTCGCCGCGCTGTCCAGGTTGCCCGTCGGCTCGTCGGCAAGCAGCAAGCTCGGCCGGTTTGCCAGCGCCCTGGCCAGTGCCACCCGCTGCTGCTCGCCGCCGGACAGCCTTGACGGTGCCGCGTCTGCCTTGCCGGCCAGGCCAAGCTCGGTGAGCAGCTCTACCCTGCGCTGCCTGGCCTGTCGCCGGTTCTGGCCGCCCATCAGCGCGGCAAGCTCCACGTTGTCCGCGACCGTCATGTTCGTGACCAGGTTGAAGAACTGGAACACGAACCCGATGTGCCGGCGGCGCAGCACTGCCCACTGTGCCTGGCTGAGCCCGTCGACCCGGCGGCCGTCCAGCCAGATCTCGCCGCTGGTCGGCGGCTCAAGGCCGCCGAGCATATGCAGCAGCGTTGACTTGCCTGACCCGGACGGGCCGGTGACCGCCACGAACTCGCCGTGGCTGAGCTGCAGGTCGATGCCCCTGACCGCGGGCACGCCGTGGCCATCGCCGCGGAACGTCTTGGCCAGGCCGCGGGCCTGCAGTAACGACCGCCCGCCGGCGCCCACGACACCGCCGTCGCGGCCGACACCACCGTCGCGGCCGACACCACCGTCGCCCACGGCACCGCCGTCGCGGCCGGCACCGTCAGCGCCGGTCCCGGCGCCGCCGGCCGTGCCGTCAGGCTGCGCTGCGGTCACAGCAGTTCCTCCTGGCACCGCTGCAGCCAGTCGAGGTCGGCCTGCAGGTGCAGCATCGCGCCTTCGATCAGCAGCCGCTCGATCGGCTTGGTGGCCGATGCCGCCAGGCTGGACAGCCCGCGCATCTGCCCGAGGTAATGCCGGCGCTGCCGGTTCAGCAATCCCATCCGGTCCGTGCTACCCGCAGACTGGCTCAGTACTAGCTTCATGAAGAAGTCGTCACGAATCCGCGGGCCCTCGCTTGGCCGGTCCACCCAGCTCGCCAGCGCCTCGCGGCCAGCCGCGGTCAGCTCGTAGACCCGCTTGTTGGGCCTGGTTGCCTGCACCACGTCCTGGCTGCGCACCAGGCCGTCCCGCTCGAGCCGCTGCAGCGTCACGTAGATCTGGCCGATGTTCGGCGATGGGTAGGCCTCGCCGAATATCTGCTCGAGCTGGGTCTTCAGCTCATACCCGTGCGCCGGTTCTTTCGCCAGGAGCGCGAGCAGCGGCATGCGCATGGCCTGTCCCCTCTCCGGCCTGGTGCATTCATCGTCGCACAAGGCCCAAGCCCCTGCACGGGCCGCGATCTCGGCCGCAAGGCCGGCCCGGCAGGTGATTCGTTGACGCCTACCTAACAGACGTATATAACAAGTATGTATAGGTCAGCTGACCAATGCGACAAGACCCGGCATCGGGTTCGAAGCGCGGTCAGGCTGACGGCCAGCAGACCGCTCCCGGAAGGCGAGCAGGTGCCGCATTTGCGCTGCGGGGCGACGGTCAGGGTGGCACTCGCGGTCGCCCTGACGGCACTCACGGCGCTGACCGCTAGCTGCTCGATCCTCCCGGCCACCGCGTCGGCGCAGCCGGTCAGGGCGCTCAGCGGTACCGGCCCGATCACGTTCGCGACCGGCAAGGTCGACACCGGCTATCTCGGCCCGCTGGTCGCGCAGTGGAACAGCCAGCATCCGCGGCAGCGCGTCACGCCCATCTACCTGCCCGACGATGCCGATGACCAGCACGCACAGCTGGTGGCGAACTTGCAGGCCAAGAGCCCGGTGTACGACGTGATGAGCCTCGACGTCATCTGGACCGCGGAGTTCGCCGACAACGGCTGGATCACCCCGCTGTCGCGCGCCAAGTTCCCGCTGGCCAGCTTCCTGCCGCCGGCAGTTGCCACCGCCACCTACGGCGGCCGCCTGTACGCGGTGCCGTTCACCAGCAACGCCGGCCTGCTCTACTACCGCAAGGACATCCTGGCCGCGGCCGGGCGCAAGCCGCCGGTCACCTGGGCGCAGCTCGCCAGCGACGCGCGCACGCTCGGGCCGCGGTATCACATCGGCGGGTACGGCGGGCAGTTCCAGAACTACGAGGGCCTGACGGTCAACTTCGCCGAGGCCGTGCAGTCGGCAGGCGGCAGCCTGCTGTCCAGGTCCGGCCGGGTGACCGTCGACTCCAGGCAGGCCAGGGAGGCACTGGACTTCCTGGTCAGCGGATTCCGGCAGGGCTGGATTCCGCGAGCGTCCCTTGGCTGGGACGAGGAGGCTTCGCGGCGCGCGTTCGAGGCCGGCAAGCTGCTGTTCCTGCGCAACTGGCCGTATGTCTACCTGGACGCGAGCAAGCGCGGGCCAGGCAACAAGGTGGCAGGCAAGTTCGGCGTGACCACCCTGCCAGGGCTGCACGGACCGGGCTCAAGCACGCTGGGCGGCGAGAACCTGGCGATCAGCGCCTACTCGCAGCACCAGCTCACCGCGCTGCGGTTCATCCAGTTCCTGACCAGCAAGACGGTGGAGCGGCAGATCCTGCTCAGCTCCGCGCTGCCGCCGGTGTGGACCCAGCTGTACGCAAGCCGCGCGCTGATCCGCAGGTTCCCGTTCCTGCCGGTACTGCGCCAGGCGATCTTGTCCGCCAAGCCGCGGCCCGACCTCGTCAACTACACCCAGTTCAGCCTGGCGATCTCCAGCACCGTGCACCAGGCACTCGCGCTGCAGATCCCGGCCGACACCGCGCTCGCCCAGCTCGCCGAGCAGCTCAGGCACATCGTCCGCACCGGCTAGCCCGCGGTGACGCATTCCGACCAGCACCGATATCCGATCAGGACCGACCAGGAGGAGGTGGCCACCATGAAGATGTGGCCAACGGGCCAGCGCCGGATGGCGCTGGCGGTCATAGCTGCAGGCGGCATCGCCGCGCTCAGCCTTGCGGCCTGCGGCAGCTCAGCACCGTCGGCGAGCGCGCAGGTGCCAGCCAGCGCGAAGCAGACCATCGTATTCGCGACCCAGGGCCTCGGCACCGAGGGCACCGCCACCGCGGCCGCGGTCAAGGCGTTCGAGAAGCTGCACTCGAACATCCACGTCACGATCCTGTCCCTGTCCCCCACCTCTGATGTGGCCGAGCAGCAGCTCGAGCACTACTTCATCGGCGACTCGTCCACCCCAGACGTGGTCACCACCGACGTCACCTGGCCGTCCACCTTCGCCAGGTCGGGCTGGATCGCGAACCTGGCGAGCAGGCACCCGGATACCAGCTCGTTCTTCGCCGGGCAGATGGCCACCGGTGAGTACAAGGGCGGCGTCTACGCTCTGCCCTGGTTCGTGAACGCCGAGGGCCTTTACTACCGCACCGACCTGATCAAGAGCCCGCCGAAGACCGAGGCCCAGCTGGTCAGCGACGCGAAGTCGGCGGTAGCCAAGGACCACAGCCTGAAGGAAGGGCTCGCGTTCGAGGGCGCGGAGTACGAGGGCGCGGTCACCGCCTGGCAGAGCTTCGGCGCGCAGATCGGGCTGAAGGACCTGTCCAACATCGACACCCCTGCTAACACCGCCGCGCTCACGTTCATGTACGACGCGATCCACACCTACAAGATCGCCCCGTCCGCGGTCACCGGCTGGGAAGAGTCCAACGTGCAGGCGGCCTGGCTGTCCGGCCAGACGCCGTTCGCGCTGAACTGGCCGTACATCTTCCAGCTGTCGCAGTCCAAGGGCAGCAACGGCAAGCCCGCCTACCCTGCGGTCTACAACAAGACGGCCTGGATCCCGTTCCCGAGCGCGACCCCGCAGTCCTCGCTCGGCGGCGACGACCTGGCCATCAACGCGCGCAGCACGCACCAGGCTGCCGCCTATGAGTTCATCAAGTTCCTGACCAGCGTGAGCACGCAGGACACCCGGGCGATCGCGGCGGGCGACCCGCCGTCGGTGACCGCCGCCTACAACTCGAGGCTGTACACCGCGGCGCCGTACTTCAAGGACGAGAAGGCCGTGTACGCGGTCGTCACGCCGCGCCCGGTGACGCCGGTGTACCCGTCCATCTCCAGCCAGTTCCAGACCATGATCTCGGCCGTGCTCAGCGGCGAAGGCACCCCGTCGGCCGAGCTCAAGGCAACCGCCCCGACCGTGCAGCAGTTGTTCTCCACGGCCGGCTCGTCGTGACGGTCACCCGGTGACGGCGAGCGATCAGTCCGTCGCGCCCGCTGGTCCCCGCTCGCGGGACCAGCGGCGCGGCGGGCGCCACCCCGGCGACCTGATCTCGCAGGAGCGGCGGTTCGGCTACCTGATGATCGCGCCGCTGCTCATCGTGCTGCTGCTGATCACCGCCTACCCGCTCGGCTACAACATCTGGAACTCCTTCCACAAGGTCGATTACCTGCTGCCGCCGCTCGGCGCGTTCGCCGGCTTCGCCAACTACGGCAAGCTGTTCAGCGACGACCAGTTCGTGCCGGCCCTCATCCACACGCTCGGCTTCACGGTGGTGTCGGTCAGCATCGAGACCGTCATCGGGCTCGCGCTGGCGGTCGCGCTGAACAAGGCGTTCCGCGGCCGCGGCCTGGTCCGCGCCGCGGTATTCATCCCGTGGGCGGTGCCCACCGTGGTCTCGGCCGAACTGTGGCGGACCATGTTCGACCCGCAGCAGGGCTTCGTGAACTTCATCCTGACCAAGCTGCACCTGCCGCTGGCCAGCACGACCTGGCTGGACAGCACCTGGACGGCATGGGCCGCGATCCTGGTCGCCGACGCCTGGCGCAACACCCCGTTCATCGCGATCGTGCTGCTGGCCGGCCTGCAGATCATCCCGAACGACGTGTACGAGGCCGCCAAGATCGACGGCGCGAATGCCTGGCAGACCTTCAGGCGGATCACCCTGCCGCTGCTCAAGCCGGCCCTGATGGTGGCGCTGATCTTCCGCACGATCCAGTCGTTCCTGATCTTCGACGTGGTCTACATCATGACCAGCGGCGGTCCCGGCACCTCGACGGACGTGCTCGCGTACCTGAACTGGCGGGCGTTCTTTACCCTGTTCGACTACGGCTACGGCGGCGCGGTCTCGGTCGCGCTTGTGGTCGTCGCGCTGGTGATCGGCGGGATCTACGTGCGCGTGTTCAGAGTGGAGCAGACGGCATGACGGCCCCGGCAGCGACGGCGTCAAGCCGGCCAGTGGCCCGCAGGGTGACCCGCGGCAGGACCCCGGCGCACTACCTCAGGCGCTCCGGTTTCTACCTGCTGATCGCGATCTTCATAGTGGTCAGCCTGTTCCCGTTCTACTGGATCGTGATCACCTCGCTGAAGACGCCGCAGGAGATCGCCGCGGGCACCACCAGCCTGCTGCCTGGGCACATCACCTTCAGCAACTACGTGGACGACTTCACCCAGCAGGACTTCCTGCGCCCGCTGCTGAACAGCGTGCTGATCGCCGGCTGCACCACGATCATCACGATCGTGCTGGCCACGCTGTGCGGGTACGGGCTGTCCAGGACCAATATCCGCGGCAAGCCGGTGTTCCTCGGCTTCATCCTGGTGGCGAACTTCTTCCCGATCATCGCGATGGTCGGCCCGCTGTTCACCGTGTATCGCAGGATCGGCCTGCTCGACACCTATCCGGGCATCGTCATCGCTGACCTGATCTACACCCTGCCGCTGGCCACGTTCCTGATGTCCAGCTACTTCTCGCAGATCCCGCGCTCGCTCGAGGAGGCCGCGCTGGTGGACGGCAGCACCAGGCTGCGCACCGTGCGCAAGATCGTGTTGCCGGTCGCGCTGCCGGGCGTCTTCACCACCGCGATCCTGGCGTTCATGCTGACCTGGAACGACTTCCTGCTGTCGCTGTCGTTCCTCACCTCGCCGTCCCGCTATACCGCGACCGTGGCGATCGTGTCGCTCGGCCAGAGCCCGTACCAGACCTACTACAACCTGATCGACGCCGCGGTGGTGATCATCTCGCTGCCGATCGCGCTGCTCGTGCTGTTCGCCCAGCGCCGGATCATCTCGGGGCTGACCGCGGGCTCCTTCCGCTGATCTTCCCCCGGCCTGGCCGCGTTACCGCGCGGCCAAGCCGCGGCCGATGACCCTTCCCCCGGCCGCTGGCGCCTGGCCTCGCTACCGCGCGGCCAGGCCGCGGCCGATGACAAGGCGCTGGATCTGGTTGGTGCCCTCGACGATCTGCAGCACCTTCGCCTCGCGCATGTACCGCTCGACCGGGAAGTCCTGCACGTACCCGTAGCCGCCGAGCACCTGCACCGCGTCGGTGCACACCCGCATCGCCGCATCGGAGGCGAACAGCTTCGCCATCGCGGCTTGCTGCCCGTAGCGCAGGCCCGCGTCCTTTCGCCGCGCCGCCCCGAGATACAGGGAACGTGCCGCCTCCACGGCTGTTGCCATGTCCGCAAGCAGGAACTGGATGCCCTCGAAATCGCCGATTCGCTGGCCGAACTGACGACGCTGGCCGGCGTAGCTCACCGCGGCCTCGAGCGCGGCCTGCGCCAGGCCGGTCGCGCACGCGGCGATGCCGAGCCGCCCGGCATCCAGCGCTGCCAGTGCGATCGAGAAGCCCCTGCCTGGCTCTCCGACCAGGTGATCGCCCGGCACCCTGGCCGCGTCGAACCGCACCTGCGCGGTCACCGAGCTGCGCATGCCCATCTTGTGCTCGGGCGGCCCGGCGGCCACGCCAGGCGTGCCTGCGGGCACGTGCAGGCAGCTGATGCCGCGCGCCCGGTCGGCCGCATCCGGGTCACCGGCGGTCCTGGCGAACAGCGTGTAGAAGTCCGCCTGCCCGCCATGCGAGGTCCAGGCCTTCACCCCGTCCACGACGTAGCTGTCGCCGTCGGCGACGGCCCTGGTCCGCAGCGCCGCCGCGTCAGACCCGCTGCCGGGTTCCGACAGGCAGTACGCGCCGAGCTGGTCGCCGCCGAGCATCGCGGGCAGCCAGCCCTGCTGCCGCTCCGTCCCCGCGGTCGCGATCGGGAAGCAGCTGAGCGTGTGCACGCTCACCCCGAGCCCGACCGCGAGCCAGCCGCTGGCCAGCTCCTCCACCACCTGCAGGTAGGTCTCGTACGGCTGGCCGCCGCCGCCGAACCGCTCTGGGTAAGGCAGGCCGAGCAGCCCGGCCTTGCCGACGAGCCGGAACATCTCGCGCGGGAACCGAGACTCCTGCTCGGCCGCCGGGGCCGCCGGGCTCAGCTCCTGCTCGGAGATCTCCCGCGCCAGGCCGAACAGCGCCTCGGTGGTCTCGTCCGCGGCCAGCCGCTGCACCGCGGACATCAGGCTGTACGGCCCTGGGGGGACACGGCGCCACCTGGGGACGCCTCAGACCCCGATGGCCCTCGACCCCCCCGCGCCGGGACCACGACCAGGTCGCGGCTGATGGTGTTGAGCCGCTCACAGCCGTCCGCCGTGCACACCACGATGTCCTCGATCCGCGCGCCATGCGGCCCGGGATAGATGCCAGGCTCGATGGAGAACGCATGGCCCGGCGCCAGCGGCTCCAGGTTGCCGGACACGATGTAGGGATCCTCGTGCGTTTCGAGCCCGATGCCATGCCCGGTCCTGTGCACGAAGAACTGGCCGTAGCCGGCCGAGGTGATCGGCTCGCGGGCGGCCGCGTCCACGGCCTCGGCGCTCACCCCTGGCCTCACCGCCGCGCAGGCAGCGGCCTGTGCACCCTGCAGCACCCGGTAATACTCGGCGAACTCGGCTGGCGGCTCGCCGATCGCGTAGGTCCTGGTGCAGTCCGAGCAGTAGCCGCTCGGCATCTGGCCGCCGATGTCGACCACGACCGCGTCGCCCGCCCGCAGCACCCGGTCGCTGGCGGTGTGGTGCGGGCTTGCCGCGTTCGGCCCCGATGCGACGATCGCGAAGTCCGCGGTGGCGTGACCCTCGGCCACGATCGCGTCCCTGATGTCCATCGCGACCTCGTGCTCGGTGCGGCCGGGCCGGAGCCAGCCTGGTACCTGCGCGTGCACCCGGTCGATGGCCTGGCCCGCCTCCCGCAGCGCGGCCACCTCGGCAGCCGACTTCACCGCGCGCAGCTCGCGCAGCGCCTCGCTGGCAAGCTCCTGCCTGGCGGCGGGCAGCGCCGCACGCAGCCGCAGCACCATCAGCGCCCACATCCGGTCGGCGAGCCCGACCACGCTGGCGTTGGCAAGCCGGCCTGCCAGCAGCAGATACGGATCTTCGGTCTCGTCCCATGGCATGATGTCCAGCCCGATCCGGCCGGCCGGCGATGCCTGCGCGGCCGGCAGTTCGAGCCTTGGCACCAGCAGGAACGGGTCGCCCTTGGCCGGCACCGCCAGGCAGGTCAGCCGCTCAAGCTGATGCGCGTCATAGCCGATCACGTACCGCAGGTCAGATCCCGGCGTCAGCAGCAGCGCGTCCAGGCCCGCGGCGGCGGCAGCCGCCGCGGCCTTGCCGAGCCGGTCCGCCGGGTACAGCTGGAAACCGCCATCCTCCGCCGTCATACCGCCCTCCAGTCGCCGTTGACCGCATGCATCATCTCATCCATTCTGATGCCGCTCGCATCTAGACAACCCCGCCCCGCATGCTTCACGCTAGGTGCACGCGGGCTAACCAGATGTGAATCATGATGAGTCATGAGACGGCGGAGGTTCCTGTCAGCCGCCTGAGCAGGGCGGCAGCAGAAACGCGCGCAGAAACGGTCGTGCCGCTCCCCGGCCGCAACCGCGAGGACAGGCTGGCCGCCGAACTCGCGCAGCAGCGCCATGTCACCGTTGAGCTGCAGCGGGCCATCCTGCCGCTGCACGACGAGCCGTTCGACCTGCCCGGCCTGCGGGCAATGGTCAGGTATTTGCCGGCATCCAGCGATTCACGAGTCGGCGGCGACTGGTACATCACCGCCGAGCTGCCAGATGGCAACGTGCTGCTGGCGATCGGCGACGTGGCCGGGCACGGCCTTGCCGCCGCGGCGGGCATGGCCAGGCTGCGCGGCGCGCTGGCCGGGCTGGCGATCACCGGCGCGCCGCCGCACCGGCTGGTCGGCTGGCTGAACGAGCTGGTCAGGCACGTCGCGCCGGAGCACACCGCCTCGGTCATCGCCGGTTACTTCGACCCGCGCACCCGCCGGTTCAGCTGGGCGCAGGCCGGTCATCCGCCGCCGGTGCTGGTCAGGGGGAACTGGGCCTGGCCGCTGCGCCAGCCGGACGGCATCCTGCTCGGCGCCGGCGACCGCGAGTACGCCGCGGCGGGCGAGCAGCTACAGCCCCGTGACCTGCTGCTGCTCTACAGCGACGGGCTGATCGAGCGCAGGCATGCCTCGATCTCCGACGGGCTGGCCACGCTGGTCAGGGCCACCCGCGGGATCACCGACCCGGAACTGGCGGTCTCCGCCGCGCTGTCCGCGCTTGGCAGCAGCTCGGCGCAGGACGACACCTGCCTGGTCGCGCTCCGGGTGCTGTAGCCGGCGTTCAGCGGTCGTCACGCAACGTCGCCAGCCGCTGCTCGGCCTGCTCGAGCTGGCGCCTGGCCGCCGCCGCCGTCCGTACCGAGGTGTCCCGCGCCCGCTGTGCCCTGGTGTGCTCCCTGCCGATCCTGATCTGCTCGGCCTCCGCCTCGGCCAGCTCACGCTCGAGCGTCTCGATTCGCCTGGCCAGGAATTGCCGCTGCTCGGCCAGGCCGGCCACCGCTCGCTCGGCATCCGCCGCGTCGTCGGCCGCTTCGGCTGCCTGCGCGGCAGCCGCAGCATGAGCCTGCTCGGCTGCCGCGATCGCCTGTTCCCTGCGGCTGGCCGCTGCCTCGGCGGGATCGGCACGCGCGGCTGCTGCCGGTGCGCTATCCGGCGCGGCGCCTGGCGCCTTTGCGGTGCCAGGCGCCCTTGCGGTCCGTCCTGCCCGCTGCGCCGCGACCGCCTGCAGCGCCGCCAGCATGCCGTCGGCGTCCTGGTCGTCGCCGCCGACGCCCGCGTACGCGAGTGGCTTGGTCAGCCGGCCGCCGGCCACCGCAGCTGCCGCGTGCGGATCGACCACCGCGGCGTCCAGCGTGGTCTCCACCTCGCGCAGCAGCGCCGGGCCGGCCGCCTGACCATGCTCGGTGGCTATCCGCCCGGTTTCCAGCAAAAGGCCCGCGATGACCCGGCGCCGCTGGCCGCTCAGCTCGCGCAACTGCTCGCCGTCGAGATGCTGCTGCGCCGTGCGCAGCGCCTCGCCGGTGGTCAGCAGCTCGCCGATCTGCCCGGCCGCCTGCCTGGTCAGCAGGTTCACCAGCCACGCGCTGACCGTCGGCCGGCCGAGTTTCTTGATCGCCGCGGCGACGTCCTTCTGCCCCGCGGCGCGAGCCTGGCCGGCCACCTCGTCACGGGCCGCGGTGAACTCTGCCGGGCTCAGGCCGTAGAGCATCGTGGCCGCGTCATCGAAGCTGACCGGGTCCACGCTCGGTGATGCTATACCTGTGCAGCTCATCATCTTGAACGGGCCGCCAGCCTGCGGGAAGTCCACGATCGCGCGGCGCTACGCCGATGCGCACCAGCTGGCGCTGTGCCTGGACATCGACACGATCAGGACGATGCTCGGCCGCTGGCAGCAGCACCGGGGCGCGGCCGGGCTGGCCGCCAGGCGGATCGCGCTTGCCGCCGCCGATGCGCACCTGCGGGCCGGCCATGACGTGCTGATCCCGCAGTTCCTCGGCCAGGTCGAGTTCATCGAGCAGGCCGAGCAGGTTGCCGCGCAGGCCGGCGCGGCGTTCCGCGAGGTGGCGCTGATGGACAGCAAGGCCAACTCGCTGCGCAGGTTCGCCGACCGCAGCCGGGTCGCGGCCGGGCCGGCTCACCTGGACGCGCGTGACCACATCGCCAGCCTCGGCGGGCCGGCGGAACTGGCCAGGATGTACGACAGGCTGCTTGCCGTGATCGCGGCACGGCCGGGCACGCTGATCGTGCACACCGCGCGCGGCGCGGTTGACCAGGCCTACCTGGACTTCCTGGCCTGCCTGGTGACCGGTCAGCCCGGCTGAGCCGCGAGCGCGGCCAGCAGCTTGGCCAGCGAGGAGCCGAGATCCCACCTGGCGTCCAGCTCCGCGGTGCGCGCGGGATCGGCCGGCCTGGCCGGCAGGCTGCCGCTGACCAAGGGCACCGGCGCGTCGGTGGCAACCTGCACCACGGTCATGGACTTGTCCAGGTAGGGCCGCGCGGCGACCAGCTTTGCCCTGGTGCCGACCGGGAAGCCGCCGTGGCCCGCGTCGATCGCGGTCAGCATCGCCTCGACCGAGCCGAACACCCTGACCAGCGCTGCGGCGGTCTTCTCGCCGATCCCTGGCACGCCAGGCAGCCCGTCGCTCGGGTCGCCGCGCAGCGCGGCGAACGCCGCGTAGCTACGGCCGGGGATCTGGTACTTCTTCGTCAGCGCGGCCTCGTCGATCACCTCGAGGTTCGCCACGCCCCTGCCGATGTAGTCCACGCTGACCTGGTGCGCGTCATCGACAAGCTGGAACAGGTCGCGGTCGCCGGTGACCACCTCGACCGGCTGGTCCGCGCGCGCCGCGAGCGTGCCGATCACGTCGTCGGCCTCGTAGCCTGCCGCTCCCGCCGTCGCCACCCCGGCGGCCGCCAGCACCTCGAGAATGATCGGGATCTGCACCGTCAGGTCGTCAGGCACCTGCTCGGAGCCGTCGCTGTTGGCCCGGTGCGCCTTGTACGACTCGATCGCGGCGACCCTGAAGGCAGGCCGCCAGGACACGTCAAGGCAGGCCACGAGCGCAGCCGGATGGCGGCTCCGGATCAGCCTGGTGATCATGTCAAGGAACCCGCGGACCGCGTGCACCGGCGTGCCGTCCGGCGCGCGCATAGTCTCCTTTATGCCGTAAAAAGCCCTGAAATACATCGAGGCGGAGTCCAGCAGCATCAGGTTGCCCACCCGGTCATCCTGCCAGCACGGACCCATCCATGCCGCCGCTCTATAGGTCCATGAAGCATTGGCATCGGAGCTGGCAGCGGCAACATCCGCCGATTAGTGTCGGGCGATCAGGCGAGCGAGGAGGGCTGGGCGATGACGATGATCGCACCGGTGCAGACCCGCTGTCCGGCTGACCTGATCGCCGGGCTCAGGGCGGCGGCCAGGACCGGCGCCGACTGGCAGCGCACCGCCGAGCTGGTGGCCGCCGCGCTGCGCCGGCAGCTGCCTGGCCCGGACCTGCTGACCGCGCAGGAGCGGCTCGGCGACCCTGACGGCTACCGCTGCCACATCCTGCACGCGGAGCCGGACGGCTCGTTCTCGGTCACCGCGATGGTCTGGCGGCCTGGCCAGCTGACGCCGATCCACGACCATGTGACCTGGTGCGTCTTCGGCGTGCTGCAGGGGATCGAGTACGAGGAGCTGTACTCGCTGGCCGCCGACGGCAGCCACCTGATCGAGGTCGGCAGGAACGAGAGCCTGCGCGGCGAAGTCAGCGGGTTCGCCCCGCCAGGCGACATCCACCGGGTCCGCAACCGCGGCGATCAGGTCGCGGTCTCGCTGCACGTGTACGGCGCCGACATCAGCAGGCTCGGCAGCAGCGTGCGCCGCACCTACGACCTGCCCGTGCTGACCCGGCCTGAGGCAGTGTCCTAGCCGACCGAGGAGTAGGCGACCACGCCGTGCCGCAGCGCGTCCGCGGCGGCGCGGGCGGTCCTGGCGACCGGGTCACGGCCGGCCGCGACGGCGACCTGGCCGAGCAGGTCGATCAGCTGCTTGGCCGCCCTGACGAAGTCGCCGGCGGTCAGCTCGGCGGTGAGCAGCTTGTCAAGCGCGGTGCCGCGGGCCCAGCTGAACGCCGTCCAGGCAAAGCCGAGGTCCGGCTCGCGCAGGAATGACAGATGGTGCTGGTGCTCGACCGCGTCGAGCTCGCCCCAGATCCTGACCATGTCGGCGAGCACTTCCCTGGCCCTGCCCTGCGGCAGCCGCGGCGGCGTGGCGTCGTCTGGCCGCCTGGCCTCGAAGGTCAGCGCGGAGACGCAAGCGGCAAGCTCGGCCGGGTTCAGCCCGGCCCAGGTGCCGCGGCGCAGGCATTCGGCAGCGACCAGGTCGAGCTCGGTATAGAGCGTCGCCAGCTGGCTGCCGTCGGCGGTGACCGCGTCGCCCTCGATGTAGCCGAGTTCCTCGAGCGCGCCGCAGACCCGGTCGAAGGTCCTGGCCAGCACGTGCGACCGGCCGGCTACCCGCTGCTCGAGCGCCGCGGCTTCCCGTTCCAGCCTGCTGCGCCGCTCCAGCTCGCGCAGGTGATCCTGCATGTCCTGGCAGCCGTGACAGGGGTGCTGCCTGAGCAGCCGGCGCAGCCTGGCGATCTCGGCACTCGGGTCGGCCGCGCTGCCCCGGCGCTGCTGGTGCCGTTGCAGGTCAACCCCGGCAAGCTTGCTGCGCACGGTGGAGGCAAGGTCGCGGCGGTGGTTGGCCGACCTGGGGCTGAACCAGCCGGGAATCCTGATCCGCTCGATCGGCGTGACCGGCACCGGGAAATCGGTGGCGGACAGCCGTTTCACCTGCCGTCCCGCGGTGAGCACCAGCGGCAGCAGCTGCCCGTCGCCGGCCGCGCTGGTCTCCAGCACCACCGCGATCCCGGCCCGGCGGCCGCCAGGCACGTTGATGATGTCGCCGCGGCGCAGCTTGGCAACCGACGCCATTGCCTCCGACCGCCTGGCCGCCGAGCGCTGCCGTGCCTCTTCCCGCTCAAGCTGCGAAAGCTCGCGGCGGATCTTGTCGTACTCGGCGATGTCGCCGCGGTCACAGTGCACGCCAACCCCGGCGGCTTCGGTGCGCAGCTTGGCCGCCTGGCGGGCGAAGCCGACCACGCTGCGGTCGGCCTGGAACTGCGCGAACGACGACTCGAGCAGGTTCGCCGCACGCTGCCTGCCAAGCTGGCCGACCAGGTTGACCGCCATGTTGTAGGACGGCTGGAAGCTGGAATTCAGCGGGTAAGTCCTGGTGCCCGCCAGCCCGGCCACCGCGACCGGGTCCACCCCCGGCCGCCAGATCACCACCGCGTGCCCCTCCACGTCGATGCCGCGGCGGCCGGCCCGGCCGGTCAGCTGGGTGTACTCCCCTGGCGTCAGGTCCGCGTGATCCTCACCGTTCCACTTGTCCAGCCGCTCGATGACCACGGTCCTGGCCGGCATGTTGATGCCGAGCGCCAGCGTCTCGGTCGCGAACACCGCCCTGACCAGGCCCATCGAGAACAGCTCCTCGACCACCTCCTTGAACGGCGGCAGCAGGCCGGCGTGGTGCGCGGCGATCCCGTTGCGCAGCCCGCGCAGCCATTCGGCATAGCCGAGCACCGCCAGGTCGGCAGGCGCGATCCCGGCAACCCTGGCCGACGCCAGGTCGGCGATCGTGTTCGCTTCCTCTGGCGTGCTGAGCCTGACCCCTGCGGCCAGGCACTCGGCCACCGCCGCATCGCAGCCGGCCCGGCTGAAGATGAACGTGATGGCCGGCAGCAGCGCGGCGGCATCCAGGCGGCCGATTACCTCAGCCCTGCCCGGCGGCCTGAACCTGACCGGCCGGTGGCCGCCACGAGCGGGCCGCCGCCCGCTGTTGCGCTCGGCCCAGCCTTCGCGCTGCGCGATCCGCAGCAGCTCAGGGTTGACTCGCGGGCGGCCGCCGTTCTCGTCGTCAGCCGACGCGGCGAACAGGTCGAAGAGCCGCCGCCCGGCCAGCATGTGCTGCCAGAGCGGCACCGGCCTGGTCTCGTCCACGATCACCGTGGTGCCGCCCCTGACCTGCTCCAGCCAGTCGCCGAACTCCTCGGCGTTGCTAACCGTCGCGGACAGCGCGGTGACCTGGACCGACTCGGGCAGCTGGATGATCACTTCCTCCCAGACCGCGCCGCGGAACCGGTCGGCCAGGTAGTGCACCTCGTCAAGCACGACGTAGCCGAGCCCGTCGAGCGTGGCTGACCCGGTGTACAGCATGTTGCGCAGCACCTCGGTGGTCATCACCACCACCGGCGCCTCGCCGTTGATGCTGTTGTCGCCGGTGAGCAGCCCGACCTTGGCCGCCGAGTACCGCCGGGTCAGGTCGCCGAACTTCTGGTTCGACAGCGCCTTGATCGGCGTGGTGTAGAAGCACTTGCGGCCGTGCTCGAGCGCCAGGTGCACGGCGAACTCGCCGACCACCGTCTTGCCAGAGCCGGTCGGCGCGGCCACCAGCACGCCGTGCCCGCTGTCCATGGCCCGGCAGGCGGCGAGCTGGAAGTCATCGAAGCCGAAGTCGTAAAGCCGCTGGAAGGCAGCCAGCCGCGGCCCGTCGGTCAGCTGGCGCCGCCGCGACTTGGCATACCGGTCAGCGGGACTGGCCGGCCTGGTCATACCGCTAGCCTAGGCGGCGGCCGCCAGCGGTCGTGATCAGCACAGCCGGCCGGCCGCCAGCCAGTAGTGGTCAAGCTCGGTGACCGCCAGCTCGGTCGCGGTCCCGGCCAGGTCAGCGGCAAGCTGCGCCGGGCTTGGGAAGTTCTTCAGCACCTCGTGGCTGCTGCCGTCGCGCAGCTCGCGCTGCTGGAAGGTGTCGCCGTCAGGCCCGATCCTGCTGACCGGATGGACGCTGCCAGGCACGTACCGGTTGTCGAGCAGGATCAGCGGCGAGCCGGCCGGCATCCGGCCGGAAACCGCGGCGAGGAACCTGGGCACATCGGCGCGCGCCACGTGCGACCACCAGAACCCGCAGAACATCAGGTCGAACTCACCGGGCACGGTGCCGAGCTGGTAGGCGTCGGCAACCAGCAGCTGGACATCGGCGCTGCCGTACTGACGGCGCGCGGCGACCGCCAGCGTCTCCGCGTTCAGGTCGGTGGCCGTGATGGCCACGGCAGTGCCGGACAGCACCTGGGTCCAGTAGCCGGTGCCGGCGGCGACCTCGAGCACCCGCCGGCCGGCCACCATCGGCGGCAGCAGCTCGCGCAGCCTGGCCAGGTCGTGCTGCCGCTCTGGCCTGGCGTAGATCGCGTCATACTCGGGCGCCCGGTCCCGGTAGTACCGCGCGAGCTCGGCCGCGTGCCGGTCAGTCGTCAGCGGTGGCGTCCACGTTCAGGTCGGTCTCGTCGGTCGGCTCGAGCGGCGAGAGCTCGTCGTCACTCAGGTCCGCGTACGGCGAGGTGCGCTCGCGGCGCCGGTCCCGGCTCCAGATCAGCAGCTCGGCTACCTCGCACAGCACCAGGCAAGGCACCGCGAGCAGCAGCATCGTGATCGGGTCGGGGCTCGGCGACGCGATGCCGGCGAACACGAACACCACGAAGATCATCACTCGCCGCCAGCGCTTGAACCAGGAGTGGTGCAGCACGCCGGCCAGGTTCAGCATCACCAGCAGCAGCGGCAGCTCGAACGCCAGCCCGAAGCCGACCAGCATCCAGGTCATGTAGCTGAAGTAGGTGTCGATGTTCGGCAGGCTGATGATCCCGCTCGGCGTCAGCCCGAGCAGGTACTGCAGCCCGCGGCTCATCGCAAGGTAGGCAAGAGCCGCGCCGCCTACGAACAGCGGTGCCGCCACCCCCACGAACAGGTAGGTCCACCTGCGCTCGCGCGTGTACAGGCCGGGCGAGATGAACGCCCAGAGCTGGTACAGCCACACCGGCGAGGCGATGATCAGGCCGACGATGAAGGCAACCTCGATCCGCAGGTTGAACGGGTCGAGGATGTTGTTGTAGGTCAGCTCGTGACCGACTCCGTGGCAGCCGGTGTGGCCGCCGATCTCGGCCGCGCAGTACGGGTGCTGGATGAAGGTCCAGATCGGGTGGAACCAGATCAGCCCGACAATCATCGCGAGGATGATGGCCGCCGCCGCCTTGACCAGCCTCGAGCGAAGCTCGCGGATGTGGTCAACCAGCGGCATCCGGCCCTCGGGGTTGCGCTCCCGGTTCAGCCGGATCATCTTGTTCCCGAGCAGGCGCGCGCCTGACGCGGTGTCAGCGAGCTTGGACATGGCCGCCCCTTAGAACGGCCCCGGTCAGGAAGGCTGCTGGGTGCTCTGCGCCTCGACGGCCGAGGCGCCGCTGGCCGCGCTGGCAGCAGCCTGCTGCTGCTGCAGGTCACGTACCTGCTGCTGCAGCTGCTCGATCTGCTGCGCGGAGGTTTGCTGCGCGGAGGCGGTCAGCTGGGGCGGCTGGGCGTCGGCAGCCGGCTGGTCCTCGTCTTCGGAGTGCAGGCCCTGCACCTCGGCCTTGAGGATCCGCATCGACCGGCCAAGCGACCTTGCCGCGTCCGGCATCTTCCGCGACCCGAACAGGATCAGCACGACAGCCGCAATGATCAGGATCTTCCAAGGGCTGTCAAACAGGTCATTCAACATCGATAGTCCCCATTCAAGGCCAGCAGGCTGAGGGTCGCTCTCGGCCCGAGTCTACACGCGTATATCCATCCAAGCCGGAACGGCTTTCGGTCTCCGGCGGGCTGGCAGCACGGCCAGCGCCGCCCCGGGTCAGGCGTACTGGGCCAGCGCCGCGGCCGCGTCCTCGGCGACCTGTTCTGCCAGCTCAGCTGGGGCCACGATGTGGCCGTCCTCGCCAAGCCGCAGCGCCAGCCGCCTCACCCACTGGGTGTCTGGCGTGCGCAGCACCACCCGGAGCCTGCCATCGCCCAGGTCGACAACCTGCTCACACGGATAATACTCGGACACCCACCTGCCCGCCGAGGCAAGTTCGAGCACGATTTCGATATCATCGGCTGACGGGCGGAAGAGCCCCTTGCCGCTATCGACATCCACCCAGTCAGCCTCGGCAGGCGCCTCGGCAGGCACGTCCAGGACCTGGTAGGCGAGGATGCGGTCAAGCCGGAACACCCGGACGCCCTCTGCCCGGCGGCACCAGCCCTCCAGGTACGGGCGGTTGTCCACGACCAGCAGCCGCTTCGGGTCTACGTCCCGCTCGGTGGCCTCGTCCCGGCCATGCACGTAATATGACAAATGCACTCGCCGGTTGCGGTCAATGGCGTCGCGGAGCGCGGCCATCGTGGCCCTTGCCGCGATATGGTCCATCTCCACCGCTACCTGGCTGCTCGGCCCGGCCGCCGTGCCGGCCGCGGCTTCCAGCTTGGCGATCGTCCGGCTCAGCGCGGACGACTCGCCGTAGCCAGGCAGGTCCGCGAGCATGCGCAGCGCCACCAGCAGCGCGCTGGCCTCGTCGACGCCGAGCCGGAGCGGCCGGTCCATCGCCTCCGCCTCGCTGACCACGATCTCGCCGCCCTCGTAGGACAGGTCGATCGGGCAGTAGGGATCGGGCGAGCGCAGCTCGACGCACCACAGCATGTTCAGGTCGTCGACCAGTTCCCGCTCGCTGACGCCGAACGCCTCTGCGGTCTCGGCCAGGCCGACCACCTTGCGGTTCATCACGTACGGGACCAGCGCGAGCAGCCGCTGCAGCCGGTCGGTCGCGGTCGGCGGCCGGCCCGCCTGGCCGGCCCGCGGCGGGACCTCGGTGCTCACGCCAGCGCGCCCTTCAGCCGTCCGATGACCGCCTCCCGCAGGTCGGCAGGCTCGAGCACGACCACGTCCGCGCCGAACGACGCCAGGTGCTCGGCCCACCAGTCGCTGTCGGAGGCGTACTCGACCTCGAGGATGTCCCAGCCCGGCTCGTCCGCCGGCTGCTCGCTGAGCTGATGCCGCCGCAGCCCGAAGCCGGCATCCTGCCTGACCCGCAGCACGCAGGTCCCGCGCGCGGGCGACTGGATGTCCCAGTCATGCACGGCGGCCCTGACGTCGGTGCCGTCAGGCACCGTCACCGAGCCGGCCTTGCCGGTGAAGCTGACAGCACCATGAATCCTGCTGAGCCGGAAGACGCGCTCGGCACCCCGGTCCCGGTCGTAGCCGACCACGTACCAGCGGCCGCGCCTGCTCACCACCCCCCATGGCTCGAGCTGGCGCTGCTGGGCGGCGCTGCGGCCCGCTGCGACATAGCTGAAGGAGACCGGCCGCTTGTCCTTGACCGCTTCCCACAGCGGCCCGAAGGCAGCCTCGCCGGTCTGCAGCCGCGGCTCGATGCCAGGCTGGGTGGTGTCCTCGGCGTCGATCCCGGCGGCCCTGAGCTTGAGCAGCGCTCCCTCGGCGGCGCCGGACAGCTCGGCCTGCCGCCAGGCACGTGCCGCCAGGCCGACCATCACCGCCTCGTCCGGCTCGAGCCTGATCTCAGGCAGCTCATAGGCCTGCCGCGGGATCCGGTAGCCGGCCTCGTCATCGGTCGCCGAGTTCGTGCCGGTCTCCAGCGGGATGCCGAGCTCGCGCAGCTCGTCCTTGTCCCGCTCGAACATCCGCTTGAAAGCGTCGAACGAATCGGGATAGCCGGGCACCGCGGCCCTGATCTGGCTGGCGGTCAGGTACCGCCTTGCCGACAGCAGGCAGACCACAAGGCTGAGCAGCCGCTCGGTCTTCCGCCTGGACATCGCCATCCCTTTCCGGCACCGACGCTACCCTGCCTGAGTGATCAGGTGGCGCAGTGGCGTAGTTTCCGGCAGGGTCGGCGGCTGGGCCGGCGCGGTCGAGCTCGAGGTGCTCGTCGAAGGCGCGAAACTGAGCGCGCTGGCCTACCCGGCGCTGACCGGCGAGCCGGTGCCAGGCGACCGGGTGCTGCTGAACACCGGAGCGCTCGAGCTGGGCCTCGGCACCGGCGGGTACGCGCTCGTGGTCGCGATTCCTGACCGGCTGCCAGCGGGCACCGAGGCCGAAGGGCACCTGGTCAAGGCCAGGTACACGCCGCTGCAGGCGCTGGTGCGCGGCGCGGATGAGCAGGACTCGCCGCAGCATGAGCTGCTGCGCGACGCCGACGACCTGGACGGCATGCCGGTGGTCGTCGCCGACCTGCACTCGGCGCTGCCCGCAGTGCTCGCCGGCTACCTGGCCGACCGGCCGGCCGCGAGCGTGGCGTACGTCATGCTGGACGGCGGGGCGCTGCCCGCCTGGTTCTCCAGGACCGCCGCCCGGCTGCGTGACATCGGCTGGCTGGCCGGCACGGTGACGACCGGGCAGTCCTTCGGCGGCGACCTGGAGACGGTGACGCTGCACAGCGGGCTGCTCGCGGCCAGGCAGGTGCTGCAGGCGGACCTGGCCATCGTCGCCCAGGGTCCTGGCAATCTCGGCACCGGCACCCGCTGGGGATTCTCCGGCGTCGCCTGCGGCGAGGCGGTGAACGCCGCCGCCGTGCTCGGCGGCAGGCCGGTCGCGTCGCTGCGGATCAGCCAGGCCGACCCGCGGCCCAGGCACCAGGGCATCTCGCATCACAGCCTGACCGCCTACGGGCGGGTGGCGCTGGCCAGCGCCGACGTGGTGGTGCCCGAGCTGCCCGGTGAGTTCGGCGCGCAGCTGATCGCCGCCGCCGCCGTGCTGGCCAGCAGGCACAATCTGGTGCTTGTCGACGTTTCCGGGCTGGCCGAGGCGCTGGCGCGCTGCCCGGTGCCGCTCAGCTCGATGGGCCGCGGCTTGGACGCCGACCCCGCGTACTTCCTCGCGGCCGCCGCGGCCGGCCGGCACGCGGCGGCCCTTCCCGGCTGACCGCCGGGCCCAGGGCGGTACCGCACTGGCGGACGTCCCTCCCCTGGACCCCCCGGTCGCTAGGCTGCCGTTCATGCGAGCATCGGCGATCGTACGGCAGCTGCCAGCCAGGCTGGCGGCGGGAGCGTTCATCGTGAACGCGGGGGTCGGGAAGTGGTCGGCGGACCAGGAGGCAGCCAACCGGCTGCATGCCATGGCGGTCGGCACCTACCCGTTCCTGAGCAGCATCGAGCCCGAGGACTTCGTCAAGATGCTGGCGGCCGGCGAGATCGCCATCGGGTCATTGCTGCTGCTGCCGGTGGTGCCGGCCGCACTGGCCGGCGCGGCGCTGACCGCGTTCTCCGGCGGCCTGCTCGGCCTGTACCTGCGCACGCCGGGCATGCGCAAGGAAGGCAGCCTCCGGCCAAGTCAGCAGGGCACCGCGCTGGCCAAGGACGTCTGGCTGCTCGGCATCGGCGTCGGCCTCATGCTCGACGCGGCGACAGACTGACCGCGGTTCTGGCCAGCGGAAGTCCACGGCACCACGCCGGTGGTCGCCAGGGGGACGACCCCTGACCCGGCAAAGTCAGCCGGCCTGGCTCTGCGACACGCTGGCCAGCACGTCGATCACGAACACCAGCGTGTCGGTGCCCTTGATGCCGACGCTCGGCTGGCCCTTCTTGCCGTAGCCGTCGGCTGGCGGGATCGTCAGCATCACCCGGCTGCCGACAGGGACGCCGACCAGGCCCTTGTTCCAGCCGGTGATCACCTGCCCGCCGAGCTGGAAGGTATAGGGCGACCCGTCGGACACCGAACTGCGCGGCGGCCAGGTGGCGTTGAACACCTTGCCGTCGCGCCATACAGCGCCGACGTACTGGGCCAGCACGAGGTCACCGGTGGTCAGCTTGGGGCCGGTGCCCTTGACCAGCGTGGTCACGGTCAGCTGGCTCGGCGGCGAGGTCTTCGGCATGGTGATCTTCGGCTCGCTGCCCGTGGTCGCGCTGACCGTCGGCAGCTTGCCGCCGCCGTTGCTCACGTGCTTGCCGCTGGCCGACGCGTTCGGGGCGTAGGTCTGCTGCAGGTCGAGGATCCAGACGGTGGTGTCGTCCCCCTTCACGCCGAGCTCGGAATCGCCGTCCTTGCCCCAGGCCTCCTTGGGCGGCAGCACCGCCACCACCCGGCTGCCCATCCTGGCGTTCGTGAGCGCCTTCTTCAGCCCTGCCAGCCCGATGCCAGCAGGGATGATCTGGTCGGACGAAGCGAGCAGCTTGTGCGTGTTGCCACTCCACACATAGACGGTGACCTTGCCGACCGTGTTGTTCGCGTCCTCCCAGGTCGCGCCGGTGCCCTTGATCGGCGTGCTGATGACGGTCTTGCCGTCGGGCGGCTCGGCCGGGATGGTCACCTTCGGCGTCTGGCCGAACCCGCCGGAGACCTTCACCAGCGAGCTTGAATTGCTCGACGACGGGCCCGAAGAACCGCAGCCAGCCAGCGCGGCTGCGGCAATGAGCGGGACGGTCAGGGCAGCGGCAAGGCGACGCATCAGAGTCCTCGGTCTGTGGGAAACGGCTCCGCAAACAGGGCGGTGCAGAAGCAGCCAGCCTATCCGGTCCGGCTGACTGCGTGGTCAAGTCAGCCTGGTCATGGCAGCGAAGCCAGCAGGTTCTTATCCCAAACGAGCACTATGTACGATCCAAGATCGTAAATCCGGGCCGGCTGGCCGAACGTGTCAAGCGCGCTGTTCATCGACGGTGCCCGCCACCGGCCGAAGCTGCTGGGCGCGAGCACCACGAAATTCGCCTGGTGCTGCCGCGGGTTGTACCAGCTTGGCCTGGTTTCCCAGGTATCTGGGCGCAGCCTGCCATCGGCCCGCAGCAGCGACCTGAGCTGGACCTGGGGGCCCGCGGCGCCGTGGCTTGAGTCAACCGTGACCGAATTCGCCTGCCAGTAGCCGGCCAGCCCGTACCGCAGGCCGTGCCCGGCCAGCCACTGCGTGAGCTGCTGGTTCTGCGGTGCCGCAGGTGGCTGGGCGAGCACCAGGCCGGCCGCGTAGAGATAGCAGCCGAGCAGCAGGGCAACCGCGGGCACCAGCCGCGCCCTGGCGAGCCGGCCGGCCAGCATCCGGCCGGCCAGCGCCGCACCGAGCGGCAGCACAGCGGCGAACTCCCTGGTGCTGTCCAGGTTCACCGCCACCCTGCCGAAGGCATAGCCGGCCAGGCTGACCAGGATGCCGACGGCCAGCAGTTGCACGGCGATGTCCAGGCTGGCCAGCCGCCGCAGCGCGGCGCACAGCGCCCAGCACACCAGCCCGATGCCGATCAGGTGCAGGATCGCCAGCGCAGCGGCCACGCCGAGGTTCTGGCCGAAGAAATTGGCGCCGAACAGCAGCAGCAGGCCGCGGGCCGCCAGGCTCAGGTTCAGCGAGAGCCGGCCGGTGCTGGCCAGGCTGTGGCCCACCGGCCAGACGGTGTAGCCGCCATGTGCGGTGATGACGGCCGCGGCAAGCCGCGCCAGCCCGACAGCCGCGCCTGCCGCGGCGGCGAGCGAGAACTCGTAGGCCGCCGCCCGGCGGCCGCCGCCATCCGCGGCCACCCGGTAGCCGCGGATGATGCCGACGGCGGCCAGCGGCCCGATGCCGGTGAGCAGCACGATGTTGTCGGCGAGCAGCGCATCGGCAAGCAGCAGGCAGCCGATGCACGGCACGTACCAGCGCCGCGGCGCGCGGTCGAGCAGCAGCCAGACCAGCAGCACCGGCACGGCGCTGCCGACATGGTCAGGCGAGAGCAGCAGCACCTGCAGGCTCTCCTGCTGCGGTGCCAGCATGATCCCGGCCGCCAGGCAGGCACGCAGTGCCCCGGTTCCGCCGGTGGCCTTGCCCTTGGCGACCATCGCGGCCGCAAGCGTGAGCAGCGTGTAGGTCAGCGCTGCCGCCAGGTGCACCACATCCGCGCTCAGCCCGCGTACCGCCTCGATCAGCATGTACTCGGGCAGCTCGGTGGTATAGAACGACACGTCGGACAGCTGCCAGCCGCGCAGCAGCAGGTTGCCGTGCAGCATGCTCCAGGCCTGCAGCGCGTTGGACGCGCCGTCGGAGTCCACCGGCACGGTCCGCGACATGTGCAGGTACAAGCTGAACAGCGCAGCGCCAGCCACCGTCCAGATCACCAAGGCGGCAATCGCGCCGCGGCTCGGCAGCCTGGCAAATCGCGGTCGCGGCAGCCTGATCGCCCGCAGCCGACCCAACGATTGGAGTTTTGGTAGTAACCCAGTACCACCAAAACTCCAATCGACGGAAAACCACAGCCACCGCAGCCACTGGCCGAGCAGGGCTACCGCGAGTATCAGCAGAAACCGGGCACGGCGCGCAGATGTCCGCGTCCGTTGATCCCACTTCGGCGAGGGTTCAGGCGGTACCACCACGACGAGCTGTTCCTCGCCGCCGGTCTGACCGGAGCGAAGCCGGGCCGGCCGGACGATCCGCCCTGCTAACGGCCCGGTCTTCGGCACCGCCGGCCGGGACGGCACCCACCTGGGCTTGGCCTTGCTGCGCTGGCTCGGCGGCGCGGTCATAGCCAGCCTGCCTCGATCGCCTCGGCCACCCACGGGATGACCTCGTCGAGCATCTGGTCGAGGGTGGTGGCGGCCTCGAATCCGAGCAGCCGCCTGGCCTTGTCCGTGGCCGGCACCCGGCGCTGCACGTCGAGCTCGAACGGCGGGTCGTGGGCCACCCGCAGCGGCACATCGGGACCCTTGATCTTGGCCCAGATCAGCCTCGCCAGCTCGAGCACGGTCGTGCCCGCCTGGCTGGACAGGTTGAAGTCCTCGCCGAGCGCTGCCGGGTGCGACATCGCGGCGGCGATGCCGCGGGCCAGGTCGCCGGCGTAGGTGTAGTGCCGCAGCTGGCTGCCCGAGCCGAGGATCCGCACTGGGTCCTGTCCCTTCAGCACCTTGGCAACCAGGTCAGGCACCACGTGGCCGATGGCCAGCTTGATGTCACCAGAGCACACCTGCGAGTCCAGCAGCGACCGGCGTTCCCCCACGCCCACGCAGTTGAACGGGCGCACGATCGTGAACGGCAGCTGATGCTGTGCCCACGCGGCCCTGGCGAACCATTCGACTGCCAGCCTGGAGAACCCGTACGCGGAAGCCGGCGGCGGTATCGCCTGCTGCTGGCCTTCCCGCGACGGCCAGCTCGTCGCCTGCTCGAACACCATCGAGGAGGACAGGTAGGTGACCTTGCGCAGGCGGCCCTGCCGGTGCGCCTTGATCGCCGCGTCGCAGCTGCTCGCGGTGATCCGCGCGTTGGCTGCCAGCAGGTCATAGGGGTAGCCGTGGTAGTAGGCGATCCCGCCGACCATGGCCGCCGCGGCGATGAAGTGGTCGCAGTCGGCAAGCAGGTCGGCGAGCAGCGCGGTGTCGGTCGCATCGCCCTGCACGAACCGGTAGCCGGGGTGGCCGTCGTGCGGCGCCGACACCACGCCGTACTTGGAGAAGTTGTCGAGCCCGGTCACCGCGTAGCCGGCGCGCAGCAGCTCGGCGGTCAGGTACCCGCCGATGAAGCCGGCCGACCCGCTGATCAGCACGCGCTCCATCAGGCGGCCCTGCTTGTCTTCGCCCTGACCTGCTGCGCGGTCAGCGGCGGCCCGAAGCAGAACGCGTACCAGCGCAGGTAATGCGGCAGCCAGCGGACCAGCCGGAAGCCGGACCGGCCGGCCGGCCGGCCTCGCCAGGTGGTGGGCAGCTCGGCGACCGGCAGCCGCAGCCGCCTGGCCTTCGCGGTGAGCTCGATGCCGACCTCGAAGCCGTGCCGCGAGTCGATGCCGACGCTGTCCACCAGCGCGGCCGAGTAGGCCTTGAACGAGTTGGTGGCATCGCAGGTACCCGGCCTGGCCAGCAGCTGCAGCGACCGGCCGGCCAGCCTGGACAGCAGGCACTTGGGCCACTGCCCGCCAAGCTGCCTGCCGCCAGCGGTGTACCGGGACGCCGCGGCTACCGCCGCGCCGCCCTCGACCAGGCCGGCTAACGCCTCGATCTGCCCGGCGTCGTCGCTGCCGTCCGCCATGGTGACCACAAGCACCGGTGCCCGCGCTGCGGCCACGCCGGCCCTGATCGCCTGCGCGGGCCCCGTGCCCCGGCCATTGACCAGGCAGCTGACGCCGGGCCAGCGGCCCGGCTGCCGCTCGACCACGCCGACGGTAGCGTCGTCCGGCCGGTCCACCACGACCAGCACCTCGCACGGCGAGCTGACCTCGGCCAGCAGCCGGTCCAGCACGGCGCCGATGAGCGCGGCCTCGTTCCTGGCAGGCATGACGACCGTGATTCGCGGTAATGCCGATTCGACAACCCCGGCAGCCAAGACAGCGAACTCCCCCCGACTCTGGTTCGCGTGTCCGGCGATAATAGCAACGCTGCGTGCGCGGGCGGTCGCGACACGTCACGCCATCCGATTACATCCCGGCGATCAGTTTCTCCACCCGCTCGTCGACCGACCTGAACGGGTCCTTGCACAGCACGGTGCGCTGCGCCTGGTCGTTGAGCTTGAGGTGCACCCAGTCCACGGTGAAGTCGCGGCGGCGCTCTTGCGCCCGCCTGATGAACTCGCCGCGCAGCCGCGCCCTGGTGGTCTGCGGCGGCACCGACTTGGCCTGGAAAATGTCGATGTCCCGGCAGGCGCGTTCCACCGCGCCGCGCTTCTGCAGCAGGTAGTACAGCCCGCGGCCGCGATGCACGTCGTGGTAGGCGAGGTCGAGCTGGGCCACCCTCGGCGAGGACAACGGCAGGTCGTGCTTGGCCCGGTACCGCTCGATCAGCTGGTACTTGGTCACCCAGTCGATCTCCCGCGCGACCGAGTTCAGGTCGCCGCTCTCCACCGCACGCAGCGTGCGCTGCCACAGGTCGAGCACCCGTGCGGTGACCGCGTCGGCGCCCTTGCGCCCGGTGAAGTCGATGGCCTTGGCCAGGTACTCCTGCTGGATCTCCAGCGCGCTGATCTCGCGCCCGTTCGCCAGCCTGACCTTGCGCCGCGCGGTCATGTCATGGCTCACGTCCCTGATCGCCCTGATCGGGTTTTCCAGCGTCAGGTCACGCATGACGGTGCCGGCCTCCACCATCCGGAGCACCAGGTCGGTGGCGCCGACCTTGAGCAGCGTGGTGGTCTCGCTCATGTTGGAGTCGCCCACGATCACGTGCAGCCGGCGGAACCGTTCGGCGTCGGCGTGCGGCTCGTCCCTGGTGTTGATGATCGGCCGCGACCGCGTGGTGGCCGAGGAGACGCCCTCCCAGATGTGCTCGGCCCGCTGGCTGACGCAGTAGACAGCGCCGCGCGGCGTCTGCAGCACCTTGCCTGCCCCGCAGATGATCTGCCTGGTCACCAGGAACGGGATCAGCACGTCGGCCAGCCTGGTGAACTCGCCGTGCCTGCCCACCAGGTAGTTCTCGTGGCAGCCGTAAGAGTTCCCGGCCGAGTCGGTGTTGTTCTTGAACAGGTAGATGTCGCCGGCGATGCCCTCCTCGCGCAGCCGGGAGTCCGCGTCCACCAGCAGGCCCTCCAGGATGCGCTCGCCGGCCTTGTCGTGCACCACCAGGTCGATGAGGTTGTCGCACTCCGGCGTCGCGTACTCGGGATGACTGCCGACGTCCAGGTAGAGCCGCGCGCCGTTGCGCAGGAACACGTTGCTGCTGCGGCCCCAGGACACCACCCGGCGGAACAGGTACCTGGCCACCTCGTCCGGCGACAGCCTGCGCTGGCCGCGGAAGGTACAGGTGACCCCGTACTCGTTCTCCAGCCCGAAGATGCGCCTGTCCATGCGTGCCGCTGCTACCAGTCGACCGCGATGTACTTGGTCTCGGTGAACTCCAGCAGCCCGTCGTGTCCGCCTTCCCGGCCAAGTCCTGACTGCTTCACCCCGCCGAACGGGGCAGCGGGGTCGGACACGACTCCCCTGTTGATGCCCACCATCCCGGCTTCCAGCGCCTCCGCCACCTGTAGCGCCTTCCGCAGGTCGCGGCTGTACAGGTACGACACCAGCCCGTACTCGGTCGCGTTCGCCAGCGTGATGGCCTGCTGCCGGTCGGTGAACCGCACGATCGGCGCGACCGGCCCGAAGATCTCCTGGCCGAGGATGCCCGCCCCGGCCGGCACCTGGTCGAGCACCGTCGGCGGGTAGAAGAAGCCGGCCCGGTCGGGTGCCTGCCCGCCGGTCAGCACCTTGGCGCCGTCCGCGGTGGCCGAGTCCACCAGCTCGGCGACCTTGGACCTGGTGTCGGAGTTCACCAGCGGCCCGAGATCGATGCCGTCGTCAAGCCCTGGCCCGACCCGGAGCGCGGCGAGCCGCCCGGCCAGCTTGGCCGAGAACTGGTCGGCGACCGCGTCGTGCACGTAGAACCGGTTCGCCGCGGTGCACGCCTCGCCGCCGTTGCGCATCTTGGCCAGGAACGCGCCGTCGACCGCCGCGTCGATATCGGCGTCCTCGAAGACCAGGAACGGGGCGTTCCCGCCGAGCTCCATCGAGCAGTTGGTCACGGTCTCCGCCGCGGTCTTCAGCAGCATCCGGCCGACCTCGGTCGACCCGGTGAACGACAGCTTGCGTACCCTCGGGTCGGCGAGCATGGCCTCGGTCATCGGGCCTGGCTTGGTGGTGGGCAGCACGTTCACCACGCCGGCCGGCACCCCGGCCTCGGCCAGCAGCCCGGCGACCGCGAGCGCGCTCAGCGGCGTCTCCTTGGCCGGCTTGAGCACCACCGTGCAGCCCGCCGCAAGCGCGGGGCCGATCTTGCGGGTGGCCATCGCCGCCGGGAAGTTCCACGGCGTGATGAGCACGCTGACCCCGACCGGCTGCCGCTGCACCATGATCCGGTTCGCCCCTGACGGCGCGACCGACAAGCCGCCGTCGATCCGCACCGCCTCCTCGGCGTACCAGCGGAAGAACTCGGCAGCGTACATGATCTCGCCGCGGGCGTCCTTGAGCGCCTTGCCGTTCTCCAGCACCATCAGCCTGGCCAGCGGCTCGGCCCGTGCCACCATCAGCTCCCAGGCCCTGCGCAGGCACTCGGCGCGCTCGCGCGGCGCGGTGGCAGCCCACTTCGGCAGCGCGGCCGCGGCGGCGTCCACGGCGTCAAGCGCGTCCTCAGGGGTCGCGTTGGCCACCTCCGCGATCGGGTCCTCGGTAGCCGGGTCGATGACCGGCAGCACCCCGGCCCGGCCGGGCGACCACTGGCCGTCGATGAGCAGGCCGGTCGGTGCGTCGATGCCAATCGTCGCGGCCAGGTCCGTTGTCACGTCGCTCCTCCAGCGCAGCGCCCCCCTGCGGGGTCGTCCCCCGAGGGAAAACACTGTCGTGCTCTCGACATTACCAACGGCTGTGTACCCGGTCGCGAGCCGGAAGGCCCCCACCCTGGCCGGCCGGCCCGTTACTCGCCGCTGCCAGCCTCCGGCTCGGCTTCGCCGGCCCCGTCGGATGGCTCGTCTGCCGAACTCGACTGCCCGGCCGGGGGCTGGGCCGCGGCCTCCGCCGGGCGCCCGGGCCTGGCCTGGGCCAGCATCTCCGCGAGCCGGTCACCGCCGAGGCGGCGGAATGTCCGGTGCGGGCGTGACCGGTCCAGCAGCGCGACCTCAAGATGGGCCTCGCTGAGCTCGGTCTTCTCGCCGTCGCCCTGGCTCTCCAGCGCGGTCATCGCCACCGCCATCGCGGCCGGCATGTCCATCCCGGCCGAGTAGTGCTCCTTCAGCACGCCGGCGACCTTGTCGGCCTGGCCGCCCATGACCACGAAGCCGTGTTCCTCGGCGACCGAACCCTCGAAGGTGATCCGGTAGATCTGGTCGTCGTCCTCGATCTTGCCAAGCTCGGCCACCACGATCTCGACCTCGTAGGGCTTGTTGCTGTCGGTGAACAGGGTGCCGAGCAGCTGGCCGTACCAGTTGGCCAGCCCGCGCGCGGTCACGTCCTGCCGGTCGTACTGGAAGCCGGTGGTGTCGGCATACCTGACCCCGGCCTTGCGCAGGCTCTCGAACTCGTTGTACCTGCCGACCGCCGCGAACGCGATCCGGTCGTAGATCTCGCCGAACTTGCGCAGCGTCCTCGACGGGTTCGGCGCGACGAACAGGATGCCTGGCTCGCAGGTGAGCACCACGCCGCTGCGGATCCTGGCGATTGCCTTGCGCGCGAAATCCGCCTTGTCCTTCATCACCTGTTCAGGTGACACGTAGAACGGCATCGACACCGGGAGCGCTCTCCTTGCTGCTGCTAGCTCATGCTCGGCTTCGGGCTAGGGTGCCAGCTACTCGCTGGCCTGCATCGGCGCCTGCGGCCCGTCTGGCCGCTGCATCCGCTCTTCGACAACCGCGGCGGCAAGCTGGCCCGCCTCGTCTTCGGTCAGCCGGTGGAAACCGTCGGCGGTGACGATGGCCAGCACCGGGTAGATGCGCCTGGCCATGTCTGGCCCGCCGGTCGCGGAATCGTCATCAGCGGCGTCGTACAGCGACTGCATGCAGGCCATCGTCGCCTCGGCGGTGGTCATGTCATCGCGGTACAGCTTCTTCAGCGCACCGCGCGCGAACACCGAGCCTGAGCCGATCCCGAAGAACCGCTGCTCCTCGTACCGCCCGCCGACGACGTCGTAGCTGAAGATGCGGCCGCGCGCGGCGTCCTCGTCAAACCCGGCGAACAGCGGGACCGACGCCAGTCCCTGCATGGCCGCGCCGAGATTGGCTCTGACCAGCCCGGCCAGCCGGTTGGCCTTGCCCTCAAGCGACAGCGCCCTGCCCTCGAGCTTCTCGTAGTGCTCGAGCTCGACCTGGAACAGCCGGACCAGGTCGACCCCGATGCCCGCGGCGCCGGCGATGCCGACGCAGGAGTACTCGTCGCTGCGGAACACCTTCTCGATGTCCCGCTGCGCGATCATGTTCCCGGCCGTGGCCCGCCGGTCGCCGGCCATCACCACGCCGTCGGTGCAGATCGTCGCGACGATCGTGGTGCCGTGCGGCACCTCGGCCGCGGCGATCCCGCCGCCTGAGTGCCTGGCCGACGGCAGCAGGTCAGGCGCCGTCGCGGTCAGGAAGTCGCTGAACGATGAGGTGCCGGCCGCCAGGTAGGCGGACGGCAGCCAGTTTGCATCGTTTCGTTGCTGGGACCTCACTGCCCGCCCTTCTGCACGTAGGACCTGACGAACTCCTCGGCGTTCTCCTCGAGCACCTCGTCGATCTCGTCCAGGATCGCGTCCACGTCGTCGGCGAGCTTGTCCTGCCGTTCCTTGACTTCCTCGGTGCTGCTTGGCGCAGCGTCCTGCTCCTCCTCGGTCCGCCGAGGGGCCTGCCGCTGGCCGCCGGTTTCCTTCGTCGCCATGCCGAACCTCCGTGCTCGCAGGCGTTCGCCCGCTGTCTCAACGCTATCCTCGCCCGCGTGTGCTGCGTCCAACCCTGGACCACAGCATCGGTATCACGACGTGACAAGTCCTGGCCAGGTTCGACACGTCCGGCCGCGAATTCGGGTCAGTCGTTTAAAGCATCAAATAGGCCGTTCGCACGAATAGCAGGGGAATGCGCAGCCTACGACTGGCCGGTGAGCGCGGCCACCAGTTCCCCGGCGGTCTCGCACCGGTCGAGCAGGTCACCCACGTGTGCCCTAGTGCCGCGCAGCGGCTCGAGCGTCGGTACCCGCTGCAGTGACTCCCGGCCCGGGATATCGAAGATGACCGAATCCCACGACGCCGCGGCCACCGCATCGGGGTACTGCCGCAGGCAGCGGCCGCGGAAGTAGGCCCTGGTGTCCTCTGGCGGGTTGTCGACCGCCCAGGCCACGTCACGCTCGTCGGCCAGCCGCAGCACCCGGCCGTTGCTCGCCAGCCGGTTGTACAGGCCGCGGTCCGGCCGCACGTCCGAGTACTGCAGGTCGACCAGCTGCAGCCTTGGATGACCCCAGCCGAGCCCGTCCCTTGACCGGTAGCCCTCCAGGATCTCCAGCTTGGTGACCCAGTCGAGCTCGCGGGACAGCTGCATCGGGTCGTCGGCCAGCTTGCCGAGCACGGTCTCCCAGCGGTCAAGCACGTCCCTGGTCGCATCGTCCACGTCCGCGCCGTACCGGTCCTCTGTGTACTTCCTGGCCAGCTCCAGGTACTCGAGCTGCAGCTGGATCGCGGTCATCCGGCGGCCGTCGCGCAGCGCCACCAGGTGCTTGCAGCCAGGGTCGTGCGAGATCGCCCGCAGCTCGGCAACCGGTGCCTCGATGGCCAGGTCGACCGCGAGGAACCGGTCCTCGATCATCGCCAGCACCAGCGCCGTGGTGCCGAGCTTGAGGTAGCTGGACACCTCGCTCATGTTCGCGTCACCGAGGATGACGTGCAGCCTGCGGTACTTGTCCGGGTCGGCGTGCGGCTCGTCCCTGGTGTTGATGATCGGCCGCTTCAGCGTGGTCTCCAGCCCGACCTCGACCTCGAAGTAGTCGGCACGCTGGCTGATCTGGAAGCCTTCCTCCCGGCCGTCGGCGCCGCGGCCGACCCGGCCGGCCCCGCAGACCACCTGCCGGGAGACGAAGAACGGGGTCAGGTGCCTGACGATGTCGGCGAACGGCGTCGACCGGCTCATCAGGTAGTTCTCGTGGCAGCCGAACGATGCGCCCTTGTTGTCGGTGTTGTGCTTGTACAGCTGGATGGCCGGGCTGCTCGGCATGGCCGACGCCCGCGCCGCGGCCTCGGCCATCACCCGCTCGCCGGCCTTGTCCCAGATCACCGCGTCCAGCGGGTTGGTGCACTCGGGCGCCGAGTACTCGGGGTGGGCGTGGTCGACATAGAGCCGCGCGCCGTTGGTCAGGATCACGTTGGCCAGGCCGAGGTCCTCGTCGGTGAGCTGGGCGGAGTCTGCCGCCTCGCCGGCCAGGTCGAACCCGCGGGCGTCACGCAGCGGGTTCTCTTCCTCGAAGTCCCACCTGGCCCGCCTGGCCCGCGCTGTGCTGGCCGCCTGATAGGCATTGACCACCTGGGACGAGCTGACCATCGCGTTCGCACCAGGCTGGCCGGGCACGGCGATGCCGTACTCGGTCTCGATGCCCATGACCCGCCTGACGCTCATGGTGCAGAGCCTAACCCGAGGCCACCGCGACCGCGCCGCGCGCAGCGCCCAGAGCGCAGAATCGGCCGGGCCGGACTGGGCTCAGCCGACCGGCCTTGGCACCGTCACCTTCTTCTGTCCCACGCGACCTGGCGCCTTGAACGGCGGGGCCGGGACCGCTCTGGTCTGCTGGCGGATCACCACGTGCGAGGTGTGCACGATGCTCGCCACGCCGGCCGCGCCGACCAGCAGGCCGCCGGCGCACGCGCCGATGATGATGCCGGTGGCCAGCGGCCTGCGCTGGTACCAGCGCAGCGGCTTCGCTGGCGGGACGGCGGCACCGGCGTTCGCGGCGGCGAGCCTGGCCTGCACCCTCGCCGCGACTTCCGCCTCCACCTTGTCAAGGAACGACGCCACCACGGCGTCGCTGTACTCCGGGCCGAGTTCGTGGTGCACCTCGGCCGCTGCGCGGATGTCCTCAGGACCAACCGGCGACGTGCTCATACCGCAAGGGTAAGCCCGCAAGGTACCGGCTCGGTCGCTACAGGTACTGGCCGGTGTTGCTCACCGTGTCGATCGACCGGCCAGCCTCGGTGCCGCTCTTGCCGGAGATCAGCGTCCTGATGTAGACGATCCGCTCGCCCTTCTTGCCGGAGATCCTCGCCCAGTCGTCCGGGTTGGTGGTGTTGGGCAGGTCCTCGTTCTCCTTGAACTCGTCCACGCAGGCGGTCAGCAGGTGCGCCACCCGCAGCCCCTTCTGCCCGGTCTCCAGGAACTCCTTGATCGCCATCTTCTTCGCCCTGTCCACGATGTTCTGGATCATGGCGCCGGAGTTGAAGTCCCTGAAGTAGAGCACCTCCTTGTCACCGTTGGCGTAGGTGACCTCGAGGAACCGGTTGTCCTCGGTCTCGGCGTACATCCGCTCGACCACGCGCTGGATCATCTCGGCGACCGTCTCGTCCGCGTCGCCGCCGTGCTCGGCCGTGTCGTCGGCATGCAGCGGCAGGCTGGCCACCACGTACTTGGAGAAGATGTCCTTGGCGGCCTCGGCGTCCGGCCGCTCGATCTTGATCTTGACGTCCAGCCTGCCCGGCCGCAGGATCGCCGGGTCGATCATGTCCTCGCGGTTCGAGGCGCCGATCACGATGACGTTCTCCAGGCCCTCGACGCCGTCGATCTCGCTCAGCAGCTGCGGCACGATGGTGTTCTCCACGTCGCTGGACACCCCGGAGCCGCGGGTGCGGAAGATGGAGTCCATCTCGTCGAAGAACACGATCACCGGCATGCCCTCGCTGGCCTTCTCCCTGGCCCGCTGGAACACCAGCCTGATGTGCCGCTCGGTCTCCCCGACGTACTTGTTCAGCAGTTCAGGGCCCTTGATATTGAGGAAGAAGCTCTTGCGCTCCTTGGCCGGGGCGGCGCCGTCGCCGGCCTCTGCCGACTCCGCGGCGACCTGCTTGGCCAGCGAGTTGGCCACCGCCTTGGCGATCAGCGTCTTGCCGCAGCCGGGCGGCCCGTACAGCAGCACGCCCTTCGGCGGCCGCAGCTGGTGCTCCTTGAACAGGTCGGCATGCAGGTACGGCAGCTCGATCGCGTCCCGGATCTGCTCGATCTGGGTGGACAGCCCGCCAATCTCGGAGTAGGTGATGTCGGGCACCTCCTCCAGGATGAGCTCCTCGACCTCGGCCTTCGGGATCCGCTCGTACACGTAGCCGGAGCGCGGCTCGAGCAGCAGCGAGTCGCCGGCCCGCAGGGTGGACCCGAGCAGCGGCTCGGCCAGCCTGGCGATCCGCTCCTCGTCCGCGTGCGAGATCACCAGCGCGCGGTCGCCGCCGTCCAGGATCTCCTTGAGCATGACCACTTCGCCGACGGTCTCGTAGCCCTGCGCGATGACGACGTTGAGCGCCTCGTTCAGCACCACTTCCTGGCCAGGCCGCAGCTCGGCGAGCTCGATGCTCGGGCTGACGCTCACCCGCATCTTCCGGCCGCCGGTGAACACGTCGGCAGTGCCCTCGTCGACGGCCTGCAGGAAGATGCCGAATCCGCTCGGCGGCTGGGCCAGCCGGTCGACCTCTTCCTTCAGCGCGATGATCTGGTCGCGCGCCTCGCGCAGCGTGCTGGCAAGCCGCTCGTTCTGCCCGGTCACACTGGCGAGATTGGCCTCGGCCTCGCGCAGCCGCTGCTCGAGCGCGTGGGTCTGCCGCGGGGAGTCCGCCAGCCTGCCGCGCAGCGCCGCGATCTCCTCCTCGAGGAAGGAGATCTGCGTGGTCAGGATCTTGACGTCGTCGTCATGTCGCCCGGCGCGCACGCTGTCGTCGCGAGAGGCCATGCCCCTCACCCCCTCCCGAGAGCCGACTTAGTTAGACCCTACCTACCGAAGGACGTTCCGTAACCTGCTGGCTGTCTCGACTCGGACACAGGTGATCACAATTGATCAGCGTGCGGCCCCGGCCTCGGCCTCGGCGGCCTGCTGTCCGGTCGAGGGCCGGCGCCGCCGCGGCGGCGCTACCGCGCCGTCCGCCAGCCGCCTGGCGGTGACCAGGAAACCGGTGTGGCCGACCATCCGGTGCTCTGGCCTGACCGCCAGGCCGTCGACGTGCCAGCCGCGCTGCATGCTCTCCCAGGCGGCCGGCTCGGCGAAGTTGCCCTGCTCGCGCAGCGCCGCCACGGTCCTGGCCAGCTGCGTGGTGGTGGCGACGTAACAGCAGATCAGGCCGCCGGGGATGAGCATCGAGGCGGCGGCCGATGCGTACTCCCACGGCGACAGCAGGTCCAGCACCAGCCGGTCCACGTCGCCCGGCGGGGTCACCGGTGGCTGCCCGCCAGGGGCGGCGTCGGTGACCTGGCCGCCGGCAAGCTCGCCGACGATCAGCCGCCAGGCCGGGTGCTCGCCGCCGAAGTAACGGCGCACGTTCGCGGCGGCGATCTCGGCGAAGTCGGGCCTGCGCTCGTAGGACAGCAGCAGGCCGTCGGTGCCGACCGCGCGCAGCAGCCAGCAGGACAGCGCGCCGGAGCCGGCCCCCGCCTCCACCACGGTGGCGCCGGGGAAGATGTCGGCGAACGCCAGGATCTGCGCCGCGTCCTTCGGGTAGACCACGGCAGCGCCCCTGGCCATGGAGACCGTGTAGTCGGCAAGCAGCGGCCTGAGCGCGACGTACGCGGTGCCGCCCGTTGAGGTCACCACGCTGCCCTCCTGGCTGCCGATCAGGTCGTCGTGCGCGACCGCGCCGCGGTGGGTGTGGAACAGCTTGCCCGGGCTCAGCTCCACCCGGTGCTGGCGGCCCTTGGGGTCGGTGAGCTGAACCTGGTCACCTGCCCGGAACGGGCCGCGCGGCTGCGTGATCACGCCGCCAGGCTAGCGGGCCGCGAACCGCAGGGCCGGTCAGGCGGTGGCGAACGCGTGGTCGAGGTCTGCCGCGGCCAGCACGCCGTAGACCTGGCCCGAGGGCTCGATCAGCAGGTACTCAGAAGCCGGCGCGCGCTGCACAGCCTCGATCAGCTCGAGCCCGGACAGGTCGGCCGACAGCACCATGCCGGGGTCGAGCGTCCTGGCCAGGGTGCCCACCTCGACCCACGGCCTGCGCTGCTCGGGCGTGGCCATCACCGCGCTCTCGTTCACGATCGCGATCGGGTTCGACTCGTGGTCCACGACCACCAGCGCCCTGGCCTGTGCCAGGTCGGCGCGCCTGATCGCCTCGGACAGCGGCAGGCTCGGCGGGATCGGGATCGCGCGCCTGGCCAGCGCGCGCGCCTGCAGCTTGGGCAGCCGCTCGCGCACCTTGGCCGACCTGATCGCCTGCCCTGCGCTCAGCCACATGAACACCGCGATGATCACCAGCCACAGCGCTCCGTTGGCGGTGAGGCTGACCCGCGAGCCGAGCGCGGTCAGCGCGAACCCGATCAGCAGGATCGCGATCACCCGGCCCGCCCAGGCCGCGGCCAGGGTGGCCTGTGACGGCTTGCCGGTCACCTTCCAGATGCCGGCCCGCAGGATCCGGCCGCCGTCCAGCGGCAACCCTGGCAGCAGGTTGAACACGCCGACCAGCACGTTGGCCAGCACCAGCTGCTCGACCAGGATCTGCGGGATGCCGCCCAGGTTGCTGAGCTCGATCACGCCGTAGCCGACGGCGGCAAGCGCGAACGACATCGCCGGGCCGGCCGCGGAGACCAGGAACTCCTTGCCAGGCGTCGGCGGTTCCTCTTCGATCTCCGAGTAACCGCCAAGCGGGTACAGCAGGATGCGCCTGACCGGCAGCGCGAACGCCTTGGCGACCACGGTGTGGCTGAGCTCGTGAATCAGCACGGACGCGTACAGCAGCACCACGAACAGCGCGGCAACCAGGTACCTGGCCACCGTGGTGCCGACCCGCTGCGGCACGTCCTCCTGGTAGATCACGACCAGCACCGCGGCCACCAGGAACCAGTAAGGCGACACGTAGACAGGAACGCCGAACGGCCGCGCCACGATCAGCCCGAGCCTGGGGTCGCTGCGCCCGCCGCGCGCGGCATCCTGCCGCGACTGAGCGGCCTGCCGGCCGTCCGGCGGGGAAGTGCCTGCCACGGACTCGATGCTACGCGGTACCCAGGGTTTTGCGGCCGGCCGGCGACCCGCTCGCGCGGCGAGCCGCCGGGCGAACTGTCGGCTGGCTGCCCTAGTCTCCGATACATGAGTGCTGGACCAGCCGAGCCGGTGCAGGCAGCGCAGTCTGCCGGGGACGACCCCGCCGACGCCCCCGACCTCGAGCTGCTCGCGCGCAGCCTGTCTCCGTCGCGCGCCGCCGACTTCATGACCTGCCCGCTGCTGTACCGGTTCCGGGTGATCGACCACCTGCCAGAGCCGCCGAGCCCGGCGGCAGCCCGCGGCACGCTGGTGCACGCGGTGCTCGAGCGGCTCTTCGATGAGCCGGCCGCCGGGCGTACCCCGGCGCACGCCAGGCAGCTGCTCGGCCCGCAGTGGGACCGGATGGTCACCGAGGAGCCTGACCTGGCCGGGATGTTCGACGACGAGCAGCAGCGGGCCGCCTGGTTCGACGAGGCCGCCGGGATGCTGGACAGGTATTTCACCCTGGAAGATCCGACCAGGCTCGAGCCAACGCACCGGGAGATGTCGGTGCAGGCGATGCTGGCATCGGGGCTCGCGCTGCGCGGCTACATCGACAGGCTCGACGTGGCGCGCACCGGCGAGATCCGGATCGTCGACTACAAGACCGGCACCGCGCCCAGCGAGTACTACGAGGCCAGGGCGCTGTTCCAGATGAAGTTCTACGCGCTGGCGCTGTGGCGGGCCGACGGCGTGCTGCCCCGCATGCTGCAGCTGATCTACCTGGGCAACGGCGAGATCATGCGGTACGAGCCCGACGAGGCCGACCTGGTCGCCACCGAGCGCAAGATCAACGCACTCTGGCTGGCCATCCAGCGGGCCAGGGAAACCGGCGACTGGCGGCCGCACCGCAGCAGGCTCTGCGACTGGTGCTCGCACCAGGACATCTGCCCGGAGTTCGGCGGCACGCCGCCGCCGTTGCCGGCCGAGCCGCCGGCGGATCCGGCCACCGCGCATCCGGCCACCGCGATCTCGGTGCCGCCACCGCGGCCCTGCGAAGCGGTGCCAAACACGATATGACTTGACGGCAGTTCGCGATAGTACTTATCGTCTTGAGCTAGCAGGGCGGGCCGGGTACGCCGAGGCTGGGCGCTCCGCCTACGGCGCCAGGCCCGCCCGCACGGGTCGTTCGACTCAGCAGTGAAGTTCTCGTACCCAAAGCGGCGCACGAACTGCACTGGTGCCCATTGGCCGGGCTTCGCCAGGGCGGTTACTTGATGCCGCGCCTGCGCAGGATGTCCTCGACGTCGCTGCCGAGCCCCTCGTCGGCGGCCTGGGCCGGCGGCTGCACGGCCTTGCTGCCGCGCGTCGACGTGCTGGTCGCTACCTGGGTGCCAGCCGTGGCGGCGCGCCTGGCCTTCCGCTCTCTGCTCCGCTTGCGCCAGTGCAGCCACGGCATGCCGCCGGAGACCAGGAAGAACAGCACGGCTACCCCGGCCAGCACGACGCCGACCCAGGTCTTGGTCGAGAACACGAACGACGACGAGAAGTGCACGATCGACGCGACGAAACCGCCGACCAGGCGCAGCGTGCCGGTCAGGTAGGCGACGATTGGCAGCAGCGACCAGGCGACCCCGCGCATCCCGCTGCGGGCGCCCAGCCTGCGCCAGGCGATGACGCTGAGCACCAGCCCGACCAGCGTGGCCGCGAGGCACGCCCCGAACGAGGCGATATCAAGCCAGGTGTGCACTGCCGCCTCCCCTCGTAGCCGTCTCGGCTGGGACGGCCAAGGCGCGATTGCCTTTATTGTCGCACAGTTTGCCCGCGCTGAATCCGGTCAGCGCGGCCGGCCCACCAGGCCGCGTCAGCCCGCCAGGCCTGCCGCATCCGCCAGCCGGGCGAGCATCGGCACGGAGACCTCGCGCAGCGAGCCGACCACCAGCCGGCCCGGCCCGGCCTCGACCGGGAGCATGCTCGGCACCGCGACCACCGGGCAGCCGGCCGCGGTGGCCGACGCCACCCCGTTCGGCGAGTCTTCGAGCGCCACGCAGTCGGCGGGCTCGGCGCCGAGCTTGGCCGCGGCAAGCAGGTAAGGCGCCGGGTCCGGCTTGGTGGCCAGCACGTCACCGGCGCACACGGTGACGTCGAACGTCACGTCAAGGCTGCCGAGCACCGCGTCCATCACGGCTCGTTCCGACGACGTGACCAGCGCCCGCGGCAGCCCGGCCGTGTCGACCTCGGCGAGCAGCTCGCGCGCGCCGGGCAGCAGCGGCAGCGGGCGCGACGTCAGCCTGGCCACCATGCCGTCCACCAGCCAGCGCCCGACCTCGGCCTCGCTGGTCGAGCGGGCCGCCGCGGCCGGTGCCCGGTCCAGCAGGTACCTGCAGGCAAGCTCGAGCGAGCCGCCGACAAGCTGATGCTGGTCGATCGGGCTCCAGCTGCCGCCGAGCCTGGCCATGACGTCCTGCTCGACCTCGAACCAGATCGGCTCAGAGTCCACCAGCAGCCCGTCCATGTCGAACAGCACACCGGCCAGCGCCACGACTCGTTCCCGTCCGTCAAAATCAGCACGCGGTCAGGTGCTGAAGTATTTCGCCTCTGGATGGTGCGCGATCACCGCGTCGGTGGACTGCTCAGGGTCCAGCTGGAAGCCCTCGGACAGCGTCACGCCGATCCGCCCGGCGTCGAGCAGCCGCATCACCTTGGCCCGGTCCTCCAGGTCAGGGCAGGCCGGATAGCCGAACGAGTAGCGGCAGCCCCGGTAGCCCACCTTCAGCACGCCGTCCAGGTCAGGCGGCTCGAACTCGGCCAGGCCGAGCGCGTCCCTGACCCGCACGTGCCAGTACTCGGCCAGCGCCTCGGCCAGCTGCACCGACAGGCCGTGCAGCTCCAGGTACTCGCGGTAGGCGTTCTTGGCGAACAGCTCGCCGGTCGCCTCGCTGACCCGCGAGCCGACGGTGACCAGCTGGAACGCCACCACGTCGGTCTCGCCAGACGACCGCGGCCTGAAGAAGTCGGCGAGGCAAAGCCGCCGGTCCCTGCGCTGCCGCGGGAAGCTGAACCGCTCGCGCTCCCGGCCGTGCTCGTCAAGCACGATCAGGTCGTTGCCCTCGCTCACGCACGGGAAGTAGCCGTACACCACCGCGGCCTGCAGCAGCCCCTCGGTCTGCACGCGGTCGAGCCACATTCGCAGCCGCGGCCTGCCCTCGGTTTCGGCCAGCTCCTGGTGACTCACCCCGCCGTGCCCGCGGCCGGGCTTGAGCCCCCACTGACCGATGAACAAGGCACGCTCGTCCAGGTACGCGGCGTAGTCGGCGAGCGGGATGCCCTTGATCGTGCGGGTGCCCCAGAACGGCGGCTCAGGCACCTGGTTATCGATTTGGACATCGGAACGAAGGGCAGCACCCGGCTGCCGCGTGCCGCCTCCGGCGGCCTGCTCGGCGGTCAGCTGCGCAGCGGCCGCTGGTTCCAGCTTGCGCACCCGGCGCTCCCGCAGCGCGGGCAGCGTGGCACCCTCGTCGCCGCGCTTGACCGCCATGAACGCGTCCATCAGCCGCAGCCCCTCGAACGCGTCACGGGCGTACCTGACCTGCCCGTCGAACAGCCCGGCCAGGTCCTGCTCCACGTACGAGCGGGTCAGCGCGGCGCCGCCGAGCAGCACCGGCCACTTGCCGGCCAGGTGCCGTGAGTTCAGCTCGGCCAGGTTGTCGCGCATCACCACGGTGGACTTCACCAGCAGCCCGGACATCCCGATCACGTCCGCGTTGTGCTCGGTGGCCGCGTCCAGGATCGCCGACATCGGCTGCTTGATGCCGAGGTTGACCACGTCGTAGCCGTTGTTGGACAAGATGATGTCGACCAGGTTCTTGCCGATGTCGTGCACGTCGCCCTTGACCGTGGCCAGCACGATCTTGCCCTTGCCGCCCTCGCCGGTCTTTTCCATGTGCGGCTCGAGGTAGCCGACGGCGGTCTTCATCACCTCGGCCGACTGCAGCACGAACGGAAGCTGCATCTGGCCGGAGCCGAACAGCTCGCCCACCGTGCGCATGCCGTCGAGCAGCACGTCGTTCACGATCTCCAGGGCCGGCCGCTCGGCCAGCGCCTCGTCCAGGTCGGCCTCGAGGCCCTGCCGCTCGCCGTCGATGATCCGGCGCTTCAGCCGGTCCCACAGCGGCAGCGCGGCCAGCTCGGCCGACCTGGTTGCCTTGGCCGCCGCCGCGTCTACCCCCTCGAACAGCTCGAGCAGCCTGGCCAGCGGGTCGTAGTCGCCGGCCCGCCGGTCGTAGACCAGGTCGAGCGCGGCCTGCAGCTGCTCGGCCGGGATCCGGGAGATCGGCATGATCCTGGACGCGTGCACGATCGCCGAGTCAAGGCCTGCCTTCACGCACTCGGCCAGGAACACCGAGTTCAGCACGGCGCGGGCGGCCGGGTTCAGGCCGAACGAGACGTTCGACACGCCGAGCGTGGTCTGCACCTGCGGGTACCGCCGCTTCAGCTCCCTGATCGCCTCGATGGTCTCGATCGCGTCCCTGCGGGTCTCCTCCTGGCCGGTGGCGATCGGGAAGGTCAGGCAGTCCACGATGATGTCGCTGCGCCGCATCCCCCAGTTGCCGGTCAGGTCGTCGATCAGCCTGCTGGCCACCGACACCTTCCAGTCGGCGGTCCTGGCCTGGCCCTGCTCGTCGATGGTCAGCGCGATCACCGCGGCGCCGTGCTCGCGTACCAGCGGCATCACCTTGGCGATCCTGGAGTTCGGGCCGTCGCCGTCCTCGTAGTTCACCGAGTTCACCACGGCACGGCCGCCGAGCAGCTCGAGCCCGGTCCTGATCACCTCTGGCTCGGTGGAGTCGAGCACCAGCGGCAGCGTGGCCGCGGTGGCCAGCCTGCTGACGATCTGCGTCATGTCCGCGCAGCCGTCCCTGCCGACGTAGTCCACGCAGACGTCGAGCAGGTGCGCGCCGTCCCTGGTCTGCGCCCTGGCGATCTGCACGCAGTCCTCGTACTTGGCTGCCAGCATCGCGTCCCTGAACGCCTTGGAGCCGTTGGCGTTGGTCCGCTCGCCGATGGCCAGGAACGCGGTGTCCTGGCGGAACGGCACGTGCTGGTACAGCGAGGCGACGCCCGCCTCAGGCTGCGGGTGCCGCGGCGCCAGCGGCCTGCCGCGCAGCCTGGCCACCAGCTCGGCGCTGTGCTCTGGCGTGGTGCCGCAGCAGCCGCCGACCAGGGCCAGCCCGAACTCGGTGGCGAACGTCTCGTGCGCGTCGGCAAGCTCGGCCGGGGTGACCGAGTAGAAGGCGCCCTCCGAGGTGAGCTCTGGCAGCCCGGCGTTCGGCATGCAGGACAGCGGCAGCGGCGAGTGCGCGGCCAGGTAGCGCAGGTGCTCGCTCATCTCGGCAGGGCCGGTGGCGCAGTTCATCCCGATCAGGTCGATGCCGAGCGGCTCGAGCGCGGTCAGCGCGGCGCCCACCTCGGTGCCGAGCAGCATCGCGCCGGTGGTCTCGATGGTGACCTGGCCGATCAGCAGTATGTCCAGGCTCTCGTCGGCCTGCTTGGCCTCGGTGATCGCCCGCCTGGCGCCGATGATGGCCGCCTTGGCCTGCAGCAGGTCCTGGCAGGTCTCGATGATCAGCGCGTCCGCGCCGCCGCGCAGCAGGGCCGCGGCGCACTCCTGGTAAGTGTCACGCAGTTGCGCGAACGAAACGTGGCCGAGGGTCGGCAGCTTGGTGCCAGGCCCGACCGAGCCCAGTACCCAGCGCGGCCGGTCCGCGTTGCTCCAGGCGTCCGCGGCCCGCCTGGCCAGCCTCGCGCCCACCTCGGCCAGCTCGGCGATCCGGCCGGCGATGCCGTATTCGCCGAGGTTGCCGAGGTTGGCGCCGAAGGTGTTGGTGGTGATGCAGTCCACGCCGGCGGCCAGGTAGCTGTCGTGCACGAACGTGATGATGTCCGGCCTGGTGACGTTCAGGACCTCGTTGCAGCCCTCGTGCCCGTCGAAATCCTCGAGCGTGGCCTGGCTGCCCTGCAGCACGGTGCCCATGGCGCCGTCCGCGACGACCACCCTCGCCGCGAGCGCCGCCCGCAGCGAGGGCCGGGCCGCTGGCGCCGGATCCCCGGCTGGCTCATCTTTTTGGGACATGATGCCTCCATCCTAAGGGCCGCCCATAAGGGCAGCTAGCTGCCCGGATCTATCGGCCGGGCACAACGACGTAGGCTGGGCGTATCACGTGGGCAGTGCTGGGCAGGGGGGACGACCCCCCAACCCCCGCGGAGGAAGGTGGCTGACCATAAAGCTGCAGTCCGTAGGCAACCTGACCTCGCCGGTGCTGATCGCCGCCTTCGAGGGCTGGAACGACGCGGGTGAGGCGGCCAGTAGCGCGGTCGGCCATCTGACCGACGCCTGGACCGCCCGCCAGATCGGCGAGATCGACCCAGAGGACTACTACGACTTCCAGGTCACCAGGCCGATGATGGAGATCACCGACGGCAAGACCGAGAAGCTGGAGTGGCCGACCTCACGGCTGGCCGTGGCCAGCCCGGCCGGGCTTGGCCGGGACGTGATCCTGGTGCAGGGGATCGAGCCCAACATGCGCTGGCGCGGCTTCACCAGCGAGCTGGTGACCGCGTTCGGCGAGCTCAAGGTGGAGCTGGTGATCTTGCTCGGCGCGCTGCTCGCCGACTCCCCGCACACCAGGCCGGTGCCGGTGAGCGCCGCGGCCTCTGGCCCCGAGCTGGCCGCGCAGCTGCACGTGGAGCCGGTCGACTACAAGGGCCCGACCGGCATCGTCGGCGTGCTGCAGCAGGCCTGCTCCGCCGAGGGGATGCAGGCCGTCTCGCTGTGGGCCGCGGTGCCGCACTACGTGGCGCAGCCGCCGAGCCCGAAGGCGACGCTGGCGCTGTTGCGCGGTGTCGAGGACATCCTGGACGTTTCGCTGCCGATGGGTGACCTGCCCACCGACGCCCGCGCCTGGGAGCGCGGCGTCGACGAGCTGGCCGAGCAGGACTCCGAGGTGGCCGAGTACGTCAGGACGCTGGAAGAGGCCAAGGACGCGACCGACCTGCCCGAGGCGAGCGGCGACGCCATCGCCCGCGAGTTCGAGCGGTACCTGCGGCGGCGCGGCGACCGGGGCGTGTAGCCCGGCCTGGTCTCCCGGCTAGATCGGCGGCCAGGGCACCGCTGGCCAGTCGGCCGGCGGGAACGGGTGCACCTTGTGCTCGAGCAGCAGGGCCGCCCGCTTCCTGGTCGCCTCGATCTCCTCGCCGGTGAGCCAGCCCGCCAGCTCGGCCGCCAGCGGCCCGCCGTCAAGCGACTCCTGCAGCCTGCGCAGCGCGGCGGTCGCCTGGCTGGTCAGCTTCTTCCCGCGCCACTGCCACAGCACGGTCCTGAGCTTGTAGTCGGTGCCGAAGCAGACGCCGTGATCACAGCCGTACAGGTGGCCGTCCGGCATCGGCAGCAGGTGCCCGATCTTGCGGTCGGCGTTGTTCACCACCGCGTCGAAGACCGCCATCTGCCGCAGCCCCTGGTGGTCGGTCCTGCGGGCCAGCGCGACCAGGTCCACCGTGTCGTCCGCGTCGACCCACAGCTGGCACATGCCAGGGCCGAACGGGCCGTCCCGGTACACCGTGGGCGGCACCACGTCCCAGCCGCCGCTCCTGGACACCGCGTACGCGGCAAGCTCCCGGCCGGCCAGCGTGCCCTCGGGAAAGTCCCACAGCGGCCGCTCCCCCGCCACCGGCTTGTACACGCAGGCCGCGGCCACGTCGTCCAGGCTGATCTCGCAGTACATGGTCGCGTTCGAGGCGTCCACCAGCCGCCCGCGCACCGCGAGGTCACCGCGGCTCAGCAGGTCGAGCAGTTCGTCCTCCGACATGCCGAGCAGGCGGCCCGACTGGCCATCTGGCCTGTCCTCCTGCTCGGCTGCCGCGTCGGTCATACCCCGACCCGGTGCCCGTTCTGCCGCGGGCAGACGTGCCCAGACTGGTCGAGCGGCAGCCCGCAGAGCGGGCACGGCGGCCTGCCCTGGCTGACCACCTGCAGCGCGCGCTTGGAGAAGGCGCGCGCCGCGGCCGCGGTGATCCGCACCCGCAGCACCCCAGGACCGTCCTCCGGCACGTCATCGGTCAGCGGCTCGATCGGCTCGTCGGTTTCCTGCTGGGCCTCGATGATGACCCGCTCGCCCTCGTGGTCCCAGGCAAGGGCGATCGCGCCGACCCTGAAGTCCTCCATCAGCGGCTGCTCGAGCGGGCCGTCGTCGGCAAGGCCCACCGGCGCGGTCGCGGGCACCGCCGCGCTGCCCGAAGTCCGCCGCAGCACCTCGTCGAGCAGCTCATCGAGCCGCTCGGCGAGCTGGCTCACCTGCCCCTTCTCCAGCACCACGCTGGTGGTCCTGCCGCCGCCGCTGGCCTGCAGGTAGAAGGTGCGTTCGCCAGGCTGGCCGACGGTGCCGGCCACGAACCGCTCCGGCGGGTCATACGAATAGACCGGCATGCCTCCATCCTTCCGCGCCGAGTCCGCTAGCGGCAAAGCCATCCTGCGCGCCTCAGGCTACCGGTTTCTGGCCGGCTACTCCCCTGCGCCGCCGCCCACCTGAGCGTCTTCCTGCTGGCCGGCCCCTTTGACGGCCGGCCTGGCCAGGCCGGCCGTGCTGCCGCCGGTGTCGTTCATCCTGAGCACGAACGGGCGCAGCGGGGTGTACCTGATCACGCTCAGTGAGCACGGGTCGATCTGAATCCGCTGCATGAGGTCGATGTGCATGCCGAGGCTGTCGGCCAGGATCGCCTTGATCACGTCGCCGTGCGAGCAGACCAGGTAGCACGCCTCGGGGCCGAGCCTGGCGTTCCAGTCCCTGATCGCGCCGACCGCGCGCTGCTGCATCTCCAGCATGGACTCGCCCTCCGGGCCAGGGAACCTGACGGCGCTTGGGTGCGCCTGCACCACCCGCCACAGCGGTTCCCTGGCCAGCCTGCGCAGCGGCTGCCCGGTCCAGTCCCCGTACCGGCATTCGCCGAGCCGGCGGTCGGTCTGGATGACGGTTGAGCTTTGCCCGTTCCGAGCGGCCGCGATGGCGGCCGCGGTCTGCTGGCAGCGCTCAAGCGGGCTGGACACGATGGCGTCGAGCGGCACCCCGGCCAGCCGCTGGCCGAGCGCGGCCGCCTGCGCCTGTCCCCTGTCGTCCAGGTTGATGCCGGGCAGCCAGCCGGTCAGCGCCTTGCCGGTCGACGCCGTCAGGCCGTGCCGCACCACCAGGACGAGGCTCACTCGGTCACTCTATGCAGACTCAGACCGCCGGACGTTCGCCGAGGATGAACGTGGCGTCACCGAACGAGACGTAGTCGCCGGGCCTGACCGGGCTCGGCGTGGTCACCCGCCAGCCGTTCAGCCTGGTGCCGTTGGTCGAGCCGAGGTCCATCAGCAGCCAGCCGCCGGCCTCCCGCTGCAGGCTGGCGTGCAGCCTGGACACCGTCATGTCGCCGAGCGTCATGTCGCAGGTCGGCTCCCTGCCGATGGTGAACCGTTGCTGCTGCGCGGCCGGCAGCAGCAACAGCGTGGGCTGCCGCTGCATCGCCAGGCCGCGGCGCGGCCGCACCCGCCGGCCAAGCCGCCTGGCCAGCTGCCGCAGCTTGCCGCGCCGGTGCGGGCTCCGGCCAGGCAGGTCGGCGAGCACCGCGGTGAGCTCGCTGCGCACCCTGGCCTGCAGCACCAGTTCCATCCGGTGCTCGAACGTGTCGGCGGACATCCTGCCCTCGGCGAATCGCTCGCGCAGCTCGCCGAGCGCCTGGTCACGTTCGACGTCGGAGGCACGCACTCCTTGCGGGCCCGCCAACTCAGCCATGGCAGCAGTATCTCCGCGGGTCATGACGCGGACAAGTACGACGGGACGCCGCGGTCATGGCGGCGCCAGGTGGCCTAGGCCGGCCCTTGCCAGCTCGGCTCCGGCGGTGCGGCCGGCTGCACAGGTGCCGCGGCCGCGGCCGACGCGGCATCCCCGATCGGCGGCTCGAGCGGGAAGTGGCAGGCCGCGTGGTGGCCGTTCACGCTGAACGGCACCAGCGGCGGCTCGACCTCCGCGCAGATCTCCTGCGCCAGCGGGCACCTGGTGCGGAACCGGCAGCCGGACGGCGGGTTGATCGCGCTCGGCAGCTCGCCGCGGACGCCGGACTTCTCCTTCGCCTTCTCCGCGCTCGGGTCGGCCACCGGCGCCGAGTCGATCAGGCCCCTGGTGTAGGGGTGGGCTGGCCGCAGGTACACCTCGTCGGCCGGCCCGACCTCCACCAGCTTGCCCAGGTACATGACGCCGATCTGCGACGACAGGTACCTGACCACGGCCAGGTCGTGCGAGATGAACAGGTAGGTGAGGCCGAGATCGCGCTGCAGTTCCCGCATCAGGTTCAGCACCTGCGCCTGGATCGACACGTCAAGCGCGGACACCGGCTCGTCGGCCACGATCAGCTGCGGGCTCAGCATCAGCGCGCGGGCGAACCCGAGCCGCTGCCGCTGCCCGCCGGAGAACTCGTGCGGGTACCTGTCCACCGCGGTGCGCGGCAGCCCGACATGGTCGAGCATCTCCTGCACCCTGGCCTCGCGCTGCTGGCGATTGCCGATGCCCTGGGCGACCAGCGGCTCGCGCAGGATCGTGCCGGCCCGCATCCGCGGGTCGAGGGAGGCGTAGGAGTCCTGGAACATCAGCTGGATCTTCCGCCGGTCCCTGCGGTACTCGCTGCCGTGGCTCTTGGACAGGTCACGGCCCTGGAACATGATCGACCCGGCGGTCGGCTGCTCGAGCCCCACCACCAGCCTGCCGATGGTGGTCTTGCCGCAGCCGGACTCGCCCACTACCCCGAAGGTCTGGCCGGCCGTCACGTAGAAGGTCACGTCGGCGACCGCGCTGACCGAGCCGACGCGCCGTTGCAGGACCGCGCCCTTGGTCACCGGGAAGTCCTTGACCAGGTGTTCGACCCTGAGCAGGTACTCGCCGTTGCCCTGCGGGCCGGCCGCCAGCACGTTCGGATCTGCCGCGAGCGGCGCTGGCTGCTCGACCGCGAACCTGGACTTGTCGGCCCGCTCCTCGTCGCCGACCGGGTAGAAGCAGCGGTACAGGTGCTGCGGGGTCTCGCCGAGCAGGTTCGGCTCCTCCGACCGGCACTTGTCGTTGGCGTACCGGCAGCGCGGCGCGAACCGGCAGCCAGGCGGCGGATTGGTCAGGTCAGGCGGCAGGCCGGGAATGGAGTACAGCTTCTCCCGTGTCTCTGCCGACTTCTCCGGCAGCGCCTGGAACAGCGCCTCGGTATAGGGGTGCCGTGAGTTGACAAACAGCGTCCTGGTGTCGGTGATCTCCGCGATCCGGCCGGCGTACATGACGGCCACCCGGTCCGCCCGGCCGGCGATCACGCCGAGGTCGTGCGTGACCAGGATGACGGCCATGCCGAGTCGTTCCCGCAGCCCGTCAATCAGCTCGAGGATCTGCTTCTGGATCGTCACGTCCAGCGCCGTGGTCGGCTCGTCCGCGATCAGCAGCTTCGGCTCGCAGGCCAGCGCCATCGCGATCATCACGCGCTGCCGCATGCCGCCGGAGAACTGGTGCGGATACTCTCCCATCCGCTCCTTGGCCTTCGGCATGCCGACCAGGTCGAGCACCTCGGCGGCCCGGTCGTAGGCCTGCTCCTTGGTGACCTCCCGGTGCAGGATGACCGCCTCGGCGATCTGCTTGCCGACCGTCATCGTCGGGTTCAGCGAGGTCAGCGGATCCTGGAAGATCATGCCGATCTCGTTGCCGCGGATCCTGCGCATCTCGTCGTCGGGCAGGTTGCTGATCGTCTTGCCCTCGAGCTTGATGCTGCCGCCGACGATGTGACCGCCCGTCGGCAGCAGGTTCATGATCGACAACGCGGTCATGGTCTTGCCGCAGCCGGACTCGCCGACGATGCCGAGCGTCTCGCCGTTGCTGATATCCAGCGAGATCCCGTCGACGGCATGCACCACGGAGGTCCGCAGCCGGATGTCGGTCTGCAGCTCGGTTATCTCGAGTAGCGACGCCACGAGCTAGCTCACCTTTCCTGCCTGTCGCAGCGCCTAGCGGCGCTGCAGCCGGGTCTCAAAGGCGTCGCGGAGTGCGTCGCCGACGAAGTTGAACGCGATGCAGGTGACGATGATAATCAGGCCGGCCGGGTAGATCAGCCACCAGTAGTTCTGGCTGCTCTGCAGGTACTGCAGCCCGTTGGACAGGATCGATCCCCAGTCGGTGGACGGGAACTGCACCCCGAAGCCGAGGAAGCCGAGCCCGGCCAGGATCAGGATGGAGTCGGCGACCGCGAACGTGCCCTGCACGATGATCGTGCCGATCGCGTTCGGCAGGATATGCCGCAGCACGGCACGCCAGCCGGTGCCGCCGAGCACCTTGACCGCCTGCACATATTCCCTGGTGCGCAGCGTCAGGGTCTCGCCTCTGACCAGCCTGGCCACGCCCAGCCAGTAGAACGCGGCAATGATGAAGATCATCGTGAGCCGGTTCGGGTGGAAGATCACCGACAGCACGATCAGCACCATGATGGACGGGATGGACAGCCCGGCGTCGACGACGCGCATCAGGAACGAGTCCACCGGTCCGCCGATGTATCCGGAGATCGCGCCGTAGACCATGCCGATGACCACCGAGACGAACGCGGCAGCGCAGCCCACCTCGAGCGAGGTCTGCCCGCCGACCATGATCCGGCCGAGCTCGTCGTAGCCAAGCGGGTCACAGCCGAGCAGGTGCGCCGCGCTCGGATGGCAGAGAATCTGCGACAAGTTCGTGCTGACCTGGTTGGTCTTGTAGATCAGCGGGCCGATGAAGCAGAACAAGATGATGAACACGATGACGCCGAGGCTGACCAGGGCCAGCTTGTTCTCGGCGAACACCTCCCAGCCGCGGCGCAGCATGCCACGCGGCTTGACCGAGGGCTGCAGGCCAAGCTCCATCGCCTCGACGACGGAGACGCCACCATCTGGCGCAGCCGTGGGGGCGACTGCCGCCTGTGTTTCCGGCATCATCCCGGTCATGTCAGCTGTACCTCACCCTCGGGTCGAGCACCGCGTAGGCCACGTCGGCCAGCAGGTTCCCTGCGATCGTCGCAAACGTGGTGATGACGGTAAATCCCATCAGCGTGGCCAGGTCGACGCTGGTCGCGGCGTTGAAGAACTCAAGCCCCATGCCGGGGTAGTTGAACACGACCTCGACGAAGATCGCCCCGGCGACCAGCACCGGGATCGACAGCCCGAGCAGCGTGACGATGGTGATCAGTGAGTTGCGGAAGACGTGCCCCCAGAGCACCCGGCGCTCGCTCGCGCCCTTGGCTCGCGCGGTGCGGACGTAGTCCTGCACCAGGTTGTCCATGACCGAGGACCGCATGTACCGCGACCAGAGCGCGTAGGCGACGAATGCGTAGCAGAACACCGGCAGCACCAGCGCGCGTGGCTGCGACAAGATCTGCCCGACCGTGCTGCCCTGCGGCGCCTCTGACGGGAAGATGTGCAGGTCGAGGGAGAACCACTCGATCAGCAGGAAGCCGATGAAGAAGGTCGGGGTGGCGTAGCCGAGGAACGAGACGCCGGTGAGCGCGTAGTCGCCGACGGTGTAGCGCTTGACCGCCTGGTAGACGCCGAGCGGGATGCCGAAGATGAGCGAGACGACCAGGCCGAGCCCGACCAGCACCAGCGTCTTGGGCAGGTACAGGCCGACCTCGGCGGCCACCGAGATGTTGTTCTTGATCGAGTAGCCGAAGTTGCCGTGCATCATGGCCCAGACCCACTTGAAGTACTGGATGATGAACGGCCTGTTGAAGCCGTAGATCCTGTTGTAGTAGGCCAGCTCAGGGCCGTTCGCCTTCTGCCCGAGCAGCGCCGCTACCGGGCCGCCTGGAACCAGGTGTATAAGCGCCAGCGTGATCAGCGTCACGAAGAACGTGACCACGATGGCCTGCAGGATCCGTCTGATCAGGTAGCCGGTCACCACGCAACCCTTTCGCCGTCGTTGCATCGAAGGTATGCCTGGCTGGCCTGCACGTCGACAGGCCAGCCAGGACTCTTCGCAGTCAGGGGCGGCCGGCCGCCGGCCAGAAACGAGCCGGCGGCCGGGCCGGGATGGTCCCTTACTTCACGAAGTACCAGTACTGCGGGTAGGTGGTGAGATACGGGTTGAACGCGACATTCTTCAGCGTGCTCTTGCTCGCCACGATGGAGTAGCTCTGCGGGAAGAAGATGATCGGCTCCTGCTCCGCGGTGTACGTGGCGTACTGGTGGAAGTCGCTCAGGAAGCTGGAGGTGCTGCTTGCGGTCTGCACTTCCAGGATCAGCTTGTTCTCGGTCGGCGAGTTGTAGCTGCCCGAGTTGGTGAACGAGCCACCCTGGAACAGCGGCTCGCCGGTCGGCAGGAAGCCCGGCCCGTTGTACACCCACTGGCCGTAGAACGAGCCCTGCCAGTTGGTGTGCGCGGGGGTGTCGTCGCCGATGACCGTGACGAACGTCTTGGCCACCAGGTTGACGTCGATGCCTGCCTTGGCCGCATCGGACTTGTAGATCTCGACGGTCTGGGTGAACGCCGCGATCCCGCTGGAGTAGTCCAGGGTGAACTTGGCCTGCTCGCCCTTGGTGATTCCCGCGCCGCACTTGGACGGGGTCTCACAGGTCATGACGCCAGACACGTTCTTCCAGCCGTTGCTGGTCATCAGCGCCGTGGCCTTGGCGATGCTGAACGGGTAGGGACCAGCCCCGCCGTTCTCTGACTGCACCGCTGGCAGCCACTGGCTGGCCGGCTGACTCGGCACCGGGCCCGTGGTCGGGTATCCGTAGCCGCGGTCGATGGCCTTGGCGATGCCTTCCTGGTCGTCCACGTAGGCCAGCGCCTGCCGGAAGTACAGCTGCTTGAAGACCGGCCCGAACTGCGGGTTCTTGAAGTTGATCTGGAAGTACGGGATACCCCAGGTGTAGGCCGGCGCCAGCGAGTAGCTGCTGCCGAGCGGGTTCGTCGCGGGCAGCAGCGAACCGGCCGGCTTCGGCGAGAGGTCCTGCACCGGGATCGTGGCCTGGTCAAGCGAGCCGCTCTTCAGCGCGGTGTACTCGGCCGTGTCGTCGGTGTAGACCACGTACTTCAGCGAGATGTCTGCCTTCGGGCTGCCGGAGTACTTGGTGTTCGGCACCATCTCCATGTTGCCGGTCGGGCTGTAGTTGAGCAGCTTGTACGGGCCGTCAACGGTGGTCCAGACCGAGTTGGTCGCGTAGGTCGAAGTGGCCTTGGCCTGCGCGGTCATGTAGTTGTACACCGCCGCGCACTTCGACGCGCTGACATCGCAGCCACCGCTGCCAGGTGCCGCGCCAGCCTTGGTCACGTCCTGGGTCGGCGGCAGCGGGGTGATGTCGGACAGCTGGTTGTACACGAACCACTGCTGGCCGTACCCCTTGGTCAGGTTGATCACGATGGTGTTCGGGCTGGTGACCTTGAAGGACTTCATGTTGTCCGGCAGCAGGCCTGGCGTGTAACCGCCGTAGTTGGCCTTTTCCGCCTTCAGCATGTTCAGCCAGAAGGCCACGTCGTCGGCGTCGACGGTCGCGCCGTCCGACCACTTCCAGCCCTTCATGGTGATCGTGACGGTCTTGCCGCCGTTGCTGAACACCGGCGCGTTCGCCGGGGACAGCGCGTAGTTCGCGGTAGTGGAGCTGTTGTTCCCGCCCATCTGGTACAGCGGCACGTACAGCTGGTACTGGAAGTCCTCGGCGTTAAAGACGCTGTACTGGGTGCCGGGCACGAACGACCAGAGCCATGTCGGCGTTGCACCGGTGGTAAAGCCGATGGTCGCGACGCCGCCCTTGATCCTCGCCCCGCTCGCGGAGCTGGACGGGCTGCTCTTGCCGCAGCCAGCCGCGGCGAGCGCCACGGCGGCAACGACAGCCACCCCGGCAACGCGCAGCGTATGTTTCCTTACTTGCATTCGGCGCTCCTTCGCGTGGTCGCCAGATTTCAGCCGCGCTTATGACCCAGGCGGCAAGTTGGCCAAGCTTACGGCCAGGCCTGTAGCAGATTCGGGCCGAAAACGTCACAAGATGCTATCGATACTGGTCGCCGAGCGTTATAAATGCCTGCTTACGCGCCCATCGCGTGCACGCCGCCGTCGACGTGCACGATCTCTCCGGTGGTCGCGGGGAACCAATCGGACAGCAGGGCCACGCACGCCCTGGCCGGCGGCTCGGCGTCTGTCTGGTCCCAGCCAAGCGGCGCCCGTTCCGCCCAAAGCCCCTCAAACTGCTCGGCACCGGGGATGCTGCGCATGGCCATGGTCCTGACCGGGCCCGCGGCCATCAGGTTGACCCTGATCCCGTGCTTGCCAAGATCCTTTGCCAGGTAACGCGCGGTAGACTCCAGCGCTGCCTTCGCCACGCCCATCCAGTCGTAGGCGGGCCAGGCCCGGCTGGCGTCGAAGTCCATCCCGACGATCGAGCCGCCGCTGCCCATCAGCGGCAGCGCGGCCATCGCCAGCGCCTTCAGCGAATAGGCGGAGACGTGCATCGCCGCCGCGACGTCCGGCCACTGCGCGGCCAGGAAGTTGCCGCCGATCGCGCTCTGCGGAGCGTTGGCGATGCCGTGCACCACGCCGTCCAGCCGGTCCACGTGCTCGGCAACCCGGCCTGCCAGCGAGTCGAGCTGCTCGGCGCTGGTCACGTCAAGCTCGAGCACCGGCGGCGGGTCTGGCAGCCGCCTGGCGATCCGCTGCACCAGGCTGAGCCGCCCGAACCCGGTCAGCACGACCGTGGCGCCTTCCTGCTGGGCGATCTTCGCCACGTGGAAGGCGATCGAGGCGTCCGTCAGCACGCCGGTGACCAGGATCTTCTTGCCTGCCAGAATCCCCACGTCGCGGCCTCCTCCTGGGTGCTTGCGCCGAGCCGTCAGTGCCCCATGCCGAGCCCGCCGTCGACCGGCAGCACGGCCCCGGTGATGTAGCCAGCCTGCGGGCTGGCCAGGAAGGCCACCGCCTCGGCAACCTCGTCGGCCGAGGCGAACCTGGCCAGCGGCACGTTCGCCAGGATCGCCTGCTTCCTGTCCTCGCCGAGCGCGTCCGTCATGTCGGTGGCGACGAAGCCTGGGGCGACCACGTTGACCGTGATGTTGCGGCTGCCGAGCTCACGCGCCAGCGACCTGGCGAAGCCGATCAGGCCCGCCTTGGCGGCCGCGTAGTTGGCCTGCCCGCCCGAGCCGAGCAGCCCGACCACCGAGGAGATCAGGATGATCCGGCCGCGCCTGAGCCTGATCATGCCGCGCACCGCGCGCTTGGCCACCCGGTAGGCGCCGGTCAGGTTGGTGTCGAGCACGCTGGCGAAGTCGTCCTCGCTCATCAGCGCCAGTAGCTGGTCCTTGGTGATGCCCGCGTTGGCCACCAGTACCTCGACCGGGCCGTGCGCCGCCTCGGCGGCCGAGAACGCCGCGTCGACCTGCGCCGCGTCGCGCACGTCGCACTTGGCCACGGTCAGCCCGGCCACCTCCTCGCCCGACCTGGAGGTGATCGTGACCTGGTCACCGCCCTCGGCCAGCCTCCTGGCGATGGCCAGCCCGATGCCGCGGTTCCCGCCGGTTACCAGCGCGGATCGGCTCATCTGCGGGTACCTCCAGCACGGCTGCTACGGTGACAGGCTGCGAGCGTATCGCGTGCCGTGCGATCCGATAGGTTCAGGCTTCGTGACTGATCAGATCGATCCCGAGTTCACCGGCTACCCGCTGCGCGAGCTGGCCGGCACCGCGCTGCAGCGGGCAGCCGAGCTGGGCGCCGAGCACGCAGACTTCCGCGCCGAGCGGATCAGGGGGCAGCAGATCGGCCTGTCCGACGGCAACCTGGAGACGCTGTTCGACTCCGACGACCTGGGCCTGGCGGTCCGGGTCGTGGTCGACGGGACCTGGGGCTTCGCGGCGGCCGTGGACCTGACCCAGGACGCGGCGGCCAGGGCGGCCGCCGAGGCCGTGGACGTGGCCAGGGTCGCCGCGGCGATGAACACCGAGCGGATCGAACTCGCCGACGAGGCTCCGCACGGCGAGGTGACCTGGCTGTCTGCCTACCAGGTGGACCCGTTCGCGGTCAGCGCCGCCGACAAGATCGAGCTGCTGGCCGGCTGGAGCGCCGGGCTGCTCGCCGATCAGCGGATCAGTCACGTCGACGCCTCGCTGCTGCAGGTAAAGGAGTGCAAGTTCTACAGCGACGGGGCCACCACCGCGCTGCAGCAGCGGGTCAGGCTGCACCCGCAGCTGACCGCGGTCGCGGTGCAGCCTGACGGCAGGTTCGAGACCATGCGCACGCTGGCCCCGCCGGCCGGGCGCGGGCACGAGTACCTGACCGGCACCGGCTGGGACTTTGCCGCCGAGCTGGCCGAGCTGCCCGAGCTGCTGGCCGCCAAGCTGGCCGCGCCGTCGGTCACGGCCGGCCGGTACGACCTGGTCATCGACCCGTCGAACCTGTGGCTGACCATCCACGAGTCGATCGGCCACGCGACCGAGCTGGACCGGGCACTCGGCTACGAGGCCGCCTACGCCGGCACCTCGTTCGCGACCGTGGACAAGCTGGGCAGCCTGCAGTACGGCTCGCCGGTCATGCACGTGACCGGGGACCGGACGACCGAGCACGGCCTGGCCACCATCGGCTTCGACGACGAGGGCGTGGCCGGGCAGTCCTGGGACCTGATCACGGGCGGCGTGCTCACCGGCTACCAGCTGGACCGGCGAATGGCCAGGCTGCGCGGCTTGCCCAGATCCAACGGCTGCGCGTTTGCCGACTCCCCAGGCCATATGCCCATCCAGCGGATGGCGAACGTCTCGCTGCAGCCAGCAGCAGGCGGGCCGTCCACCGCCGAGCTCATCGGCGCGGTGCAGGACGGCATCTACGTGATCGGCGACAAGAGCTGGTCGATCGACATGCAGCGGTACAACTTCCAGTTCACCGGCCAGCGGTTCTACAAGATCAAGAACGGGCAGCTGGCCGGCCAGCTGCGCGACGTGGCCTACCAGGCCACCACCACCGACTTCTGGAACGCGATGGAGGCCGTCGGCGGGCCGCAGACCTACGTGCTCGGCGGCGCCTTCAACTGCGGCAAGGGCCAGCCGGGCCAGGTAGCCCCGGTCAGCCACGGCTGCCCCGCCGCGCTGTTGCGCGGCATCCGGATTCTCAACACCGCGGAAGAGGCTGCCGCATGACGCACGCACCCCAGAGGGCCGTCGAGCTGGCACTGCGGGCGGCACGCTGCGACGACTGCATCGTGATCGCCGACGAGGCGGCGACGGCCAACCTGCGCTGGGCAGGGAACACGCTCACCACCAACGGGGTGTCCAGGTCGCGGCAGCTCACGGTGATCGCCGTCAGCCGCGGCGCGGACGGGGCCAGGGTCGGCGTGGTGTCCCGTGCCGGGGTGCGCGACCAGCACATTCCCGCGCTGGTCGCGGAGGCCGAGCAGGCGGCCAGCGAGGGCTCGCCTGCCGAGGATGCGGCACCGCTGGCCGGCCCTGGCGACCCGCTCGCCGCCAAGCCCGGCGAGCCAGCCTGGGATGCGCCGCCGGCCGACACCGAGATCGGCGTGTTCGCCGGCTTCGCCCAGGCCCTGGGGCAGGCGTTCGAGTCAGCCGCCGCGGCAGACCGCAGGCTCTACGGGTTCGCCGAGCACACCGTGACGTCAAGCTTCCTCGGCAGCTCGAGTGGCCTGCGGCTGCGCCACGATCAGCCGGCCGGCCGCCTGGAGCTCAACGCCAAGTCGGCGGACATGACCAGGTCGGCCTGGGCCGGCGTGGGCACCAGGGACTTCGCCGACGTCGACGTGGCGGCGATGGACGCCGGCCTGGCCCAGCGGCTCGGCTGGGCCGAGCGCACCGTCGAGCTGCCGGCCGGGCGGTACGAAACGCTGCTGCCGCCAACCGCGGTGGCCGACCTGCTGGTCTACCTGTACTGGTCGGCCGGCGCCAAGGACGCGGCCGACGGCCGCACCGTGTTCAGCAAGCCGGGCGGCGGCACCAGGGTCGGTGACCGGCTGGCCGGCCTGCCGCTTACGCTGCGCAGCGATCCGGCCGAGCACGGCCTCGAATGCTCGCCGTTCGTGCTCGCGCACGCGTCGAGCCGCGACTCCTCGGTGTTCGACAACGGCCTGGCGCTCGGCCCGACCGAATGGATCTCGGCCGGCCAGCTCGCCGCGCTCACCCAGACCAGGCACACGGCGAGCCTGTCTGGCCTGCCGGTCACCCCGGCTATCGGCAACCTGGTCCTTGACTGCCAGGGCAGCGCCGGCACGCTGCCGCAGATGGTCGCGGGCACCGACCGCGGGCTGCTGCTCACCTGCCTGTGGTACATCCGCGAGGTCGACCCGCAGACGCTGCTGCTCACCGGGCTGACCAGGGACGGGGTCTACCTGGTCGAGCATGGCGAGGTGACGGCGGCGGTGCACAACTTCAGGTTCAACGAGAGCCCGGTCGGCATGCTCGGCCGGATCACCGAGGTCGGCGCCACGCTGCCGACGCTGCCGCGCGAATGGAGCGACTACTTCACCAGGGCCGCCATGCCGCCGGTCAGGGTGGACGGCTTCAACATGTCCTCGGTCAGCCAGGCGAGCTGACCGGCTGGTCAGGCGTCTTCCAGCCGGAAGCCGACCTTCAGGCCGACCTGGAAGTGAGCGACCTCGCCGTCCACGATCTGGCCGCGGATCTGGGTTACCTCGAACCAGTCGAGGTGCCGCAGCGTCTGCGCGGCGCGCTGCAGCGCGCCCCTGATCGCCTGCTCGACGCCGTCAGGCGAGGTGCCGACGATCTCGGTGACCCGATAGGTCCGGTCGGTCATAGCTGTGGTCCTTCCGCCAGGATGGCTCTGCTCAGTTGGGCCATGATGGCCCTGTGACTGCTGCTGCCGTCGACGTGGCCGCCCTCAGGCGCCAGGCCAGGGCCCTGCTGCCTGCCCCGTCCTACGACTACTACGCCGGCGGCTCGGGAAGCGAGCGCACGCTGAAGAAGAACGAGCATGCGTGGCGTGCGGTGTGGCTGGCGCCGCGGGTGCTCAGGGACGTGTCGGCCGTCGATACCGGGATCGAGCTGCTCGGCGCCAGGCTGCGGACGCCGGTCTGCGTGGCGCCCACCGGCTTCCACCGGCTCGGGCATGCCGAGGGCGAGGTCGCCACGGCCGAGGGCGCGGCCAGGGCCGGCGCGCTGTTCGTGCTGTCGATGCGCAGCACCAGGCGGATCGAGGACGTCGCGGCTGCGGTGGCCGCGCACGACGGGACCTGGTGGTTCCAGGTGTACGTGCTGGCCGACCGTGAGCTGACTGCCGCCATGGTCAGCCGGGCCGCGGCGGCCGGAGCCCGGGCGCTGGTGCTGACCGCCGACACGCCGGTGGTCGGCCGCAAGCGGCGGGACAGCGAAGAACTCGACATCAGCGACGAGGACCTGCAGGTCAACCTGGCCAAGGTCGATGATCCGCAGCAGCTGGCGCAGGCGGCAGACCTGACGTTGGCCGACATCGGCTGGCTGGCGCAGGTCAGCGGCGGCCTGCCGGTGATCGTGAAGGGCGTGCTGCACCCGGACGACGCGGCCGGCTGCCTCGCCGCGGGCGCCGCCGGGCTAATCGTGTCGAACCACGGCGGCCGCCAGCTCGACCAGGCGGTGCCGACAGCCCTGGCGCTGCCCGCGGTCACCGCGGCGGTGCGCGGGTCACCGGCCGGCGTGTACGTGGACGGCGGGCTCAGCACCGGTGTCGACGTGCTGGCGGCGCTCGCGCTC